>JAAYGA010000069.1 GCA_012727935.1 Pseudomonadaceae bacterium
GGTGTAGAAGCCTTTAAAAGCAATACATCGCCATCTAAAGTAAGCTCAACTTCAGAGTTAATCTGAAGCTGTTCAATATAAGCTGAGGGGATGATAACACCCTTAGAATTTCCTATTTGTCTTAGTGGTGTCAGCATAACTGCCTCCTAAAAAATGTTGTAACATTGTTATTACAACAGTAGAAGATTTTGGCTGATTGTGCAAGCCTAGATTCAACACTCAAGCGCAACGCATCAAATAAAAGCCTTTTCTAAGCGAGTTAAATAGATAAGCCAACTTACCCCAGCCCAAACAACCAACAAGCTAGCCTGCACAAAACCTGTCGGTAAATTAACCCAAGCCAGTAAAGTGAGCAGAAAACCTAAGCGAATAAAAGAATTTTTATAGACATGCCTTTGTTCCATTAAACATAAAGCGCTTAAATACCTCTTCAAGGTTATCTAAAGCAAAGCATTGTTGCTCTACCTGGTAATCAGGGCAGTTAATTTTTTGTAGTAGATGATTAGTTTTATCGGCTAAAACTTGTGGCTTGAAACGTTTCAGCTGACGTTTTACTTCTACAACTAAAATACGCTTTTCTAAATCGTTAATAGCAACAAGGTCTATTTCATTCTCACCTTTATTATCCCAATAGCCACCAATACGGTTAAATTGTTGCGATTTTTTTAAGACAACCGCAAATAAACTTTCTAATTGTTTGCCAGAAAAAGTAGTAAAGTCACGTTCAATTAAAGCTTGAATATAAATGTAGTTCTCCATCTCAACAGCACTGCGATTAGCATAAATAAAGAAAAACCAGAATACCAAAAAAGGATCGACCAACGAATAACGTATATCGCGTGAATTTTCTTTAGCGTGAATAGGGCGATGTTTGGTAATAATATCAAACTCATTTTCTAGCTTTTCTAACATAGGCCCAACGCCTGTACCCACAAAGCTTTCAATTCTTGAACGAGTGGTCTGACCAATAGCGATAGCGGCAAGAATACTGAAATAACTACGATGTTCGCTACCAAAATCTTCAACTAGCCGATGCAACCCTTCTTCAATTAAAGGTGATGAAGATGAAATTAAATGCTGAAAAGGTTTTTCACCCGCTTGCAGTAACCATTCTAAATACTTGGGAATACCGCCAGATAAACACCACCATTGCAGCAAGCGTTCAGGTGTAAACAAGCCATTGTCTAGTTGTATTTCTTGTATATATTGTGGACTTAAAGGCTGTATTTTAAAAAAGTAGTCATCACGGTTAAGCAGCGGTTGTTTATCGCCTTTAAAAAGCTTGGTCATTAAACTGTAAAGCGAACCACAGCAAACCCAATGTAACGAAGTTTCGCGTTTATTACTGTCCCACAGGTTTTGTAAGCCAGAAAATATGCCAGCATCTAAACGCTCTATATCCTGAAACTCATCAACCACCAAAGTAAGCGGGTTGGTTTTGGCGTAATCAAAAATAAATTCAAAAATATCCAGCAAACAGGTGGGCTGAAAAAATTTAGTATTCAGTTGAATGCGTAAAATATTGGCAAACTCTTCAACTAAGGCGTTTTCACTTTTGCGGCTAATAAAAAGATACAAGAAAGGCGTGTTGGTAAAGGCTTCATTTAATAAACGGGTTTTGCCCACGCGCCTACGGCCTACCACAACAGATAACTGGCCTTTGCTTTGGTTAAGGTTACTGCTAATAGCACGTAATTGTGCTAACTGCTCTTCACGGTTGTAGAATTTTTGCATGGCTAACCTGTTGACTTGAATTTAGTGTACTAATTGGTACTGTACTAATTTGTACACTAAGAATCTAGCTAACAAAGCAAAACAACCTGCAGCGGTTCTAGAGCCACACTAAACTGGGCAATGTTTTAGGAATCCAAGTTCCATATTGTTCAACAGTATTGAAGTAAGGCATTTTAGTTACTTTTCGACCGCTTTAACGGCTTCAACCTCGCTTTCATAATCAATTAGCTTGGCAACAGGGTAATAAGGCTGAGTAGTGTAATTAAAATGTAATAAAAGCCAGTATTCAAAACAAGGCACCGAAGTTACTACAAACCACTTAGCTTTTGGCGTCGCTTTTTTTATTAGGTCAATAGCTTGCTGATAGGTTGTGTGTTCATCTTTATCAAACACACAATAAACCCTGTCGTAAGGGTCGCCTAAACGCTCTTGTTCTTGATACAGCTGTTTAGCACGCTGAACGAGTGTTAAGGGTATTTATTTTGTGATAGTTTCTGGCATCAGTAAAATAATAAGGCTCTGTTTTGGTGCCTTCGCATACAATTAACACCTTGTCGTAGGGCGCTCGTTTGCTTTTATTACGTGCAAGCTACTTAACGCTTTTAGCTTTTCTTTTATGAAATAAGTCTTCAGAACCCATAGCTAGCCTTTAAATAATATCCTTTACAAAAGGTACTGCTCCATAGCGTCCGCTTAGATATGCAGCTTCTAAATTTTCACGCCCTTTACGTGCACTAAAATCTGTTAAAGGATAAAGCTTGGTTGCCTGCTGTTTATCTTTTTCACAAAACCACACTTGATCGCGCCTGAAAATCTCTTGGCTTAGTTGGTTGGTATCGTGAGTGGTAAAAATTAGCTGGGCATTATGGGGGTTAGCTTCTGGGTTATGGAAGAGTTGCAGAAGCAAACCAACCAAATGAGTGTGTAAGCTGTTATTGAGTTCATCTACAAATAGTACTAATCCATTATCAAGCACATCTAACCAAGGACCAATTAAACCAAAAAGTTTTTGCGTCCCGTCGGATTCTTCTTCAAAGCTAAACTCTACAGGCTGTTTTGTATTGTCTAAACGCTGGGTTTTTACAGTTAAAACCTCTTGCTGCTTTGAGTCTTGTAAAATAATATCACGCAGCTTTTGTGGCATATCTTCTGGAAAGCTCTCTTCTAGCGGCGTGCTTTCAACCAGAATATCTGACAAGTTAATATCTGCCGCTTGCATAAACTTTAAAACCTTTTCTTTATTGCCTTTTTGTACCATGTTGGCGGTAAAGTGCGGGGGTGTGCCACCAATGCCAATAAACTGCAAGCTTTCACTAAACCAGTCAAAAATGGGTTGTAGTTGCTGGCTATTTAACTGTACGGCGGTTGATAAAAATAGCGCATTTTCACGTGTTGTCTTTTGCCATAATGTTTTTTCACCTTGCAAATGGTTGCCGAACTTCCAAACGTGCTCTTGGTTGCTTTCATCCCAAGCACGTTGAAACCATTGTTGCGCCTGCCCTTTGGGAAAGGCAAACAGCCACTCATCGTGAATGCGTGTACTGCTAGCTGAAAAGCCATACTGATAGCGCACACCAGCAGCAATAAACTGCACTTCAAATTCAGAGGGCGCATTACGCAAGTTCGCATCTAAACGGAAAGGGGTTAAACCTAGCTTATTGCCGCGTTGTTTAGTGGCTGAATGAACGACTAAATGGCGCATAGCCACCAATGCCATTAAAAAATTAGATTTCCCGCTAGAGTTTGCACCGTAAATAAGTGCGGACTTTAATACCCTATGTTTGCGGTTGGCTTTAACTTCAGTAACGTTCAGTGTTTCGTGTTCTTTACCGCTATTTGCTACCAAGCTAAATACCTGCTTTTCAGCAAAAGAAAGGTAGTTAGCAACAGATGCTTCTAACAGCATGGTCATACCTCTTAACTAGAATAGTTATTGTAGAAGCAATACTAGCACTTCAAACGTAAAAAATAGAGTTTTTTGGTAGAAAACGGCAAAAAGATATTGCTTTAACTTTCTATTCGATAGTTTCTGCTGAAATTAAACGCAACTCTAGTGCTGGTGTTAGCTACCCAGCACTTAGTCCTCAACTAATAAGAAGTCACTGCTGTATCTCTTGCTAACCTAAAAAGAAATGATTATTTGGGCTTTCAAATTAAGCTTCAACCATTCCTGTTGTTTCTGCATAGCGTTGAAATAAACATTGCACACGTTCCATTGGTGAGTTAAACGCCTTGGCTTGATAAAGTTTATCCACTGATTTATCTAAGCCACCTGTGCGGCGGCTAACTGCATTGAAGCGCAAAAGCTCTTCTTTTGTAATCAAGGTGCCTCCAAAAAGGCACCATAATGTAAACAAGTGGCTCAGATTTCAATTGTTGAAGTGGTTCAGTTTTGCATTGTTGGTAAC
>JAAYGA010000070.1 GCA_012727935.1 Pseudomonadaceae bacterium
AAACAAACTTAAATATAAGTTTGTAAAATAGTGAGTTCAGTCGAACGTTTGTCATGTTTTCCCCCTTCGGTATAGAGCGGCTTTACGCCCCCAGTAGGGGGAAAGGCCGTAATTAAATTTGCCTATTTAATTGATCTTTTAACATATTGCTTGTCTACCCGCAAGGTGTGCTAATTAGGAGGGCTAACCTTGAGTATCCAGGGAAAATTGACCAGTTTTATAGCAGTCTTTGGGCTGTTTTTTGGGGTTAGAAGGCTCCTTTGTACCGCTCTTTCATGCTAGATCGTAAAGAGGGCCAACTTAATCAGTACCAAGGCTTTCCAGAAGTGTATGAGAAATTCAGCACTCTCCTAGAGACTGCTTTAGCAGCTCGTCAGAGGTGCAACTGCAGCACCTGATTTTCCAAGCATGCTACAATCCAGACTACTCTCACAACGACTAACTATTGCGTAAATTAGGCTTTCATTACATGAAAAACAAAATATTAATAACTTCGCTTCTTTCTTGCTTGTTAATAATTCAAGGCTGCGACAATCAGGTCCATTTAGACCTAGAGCAGCAGAAAAAACTAAACGCAGTGCTTGTAGATGAAAACAAAACTGTCGTGAATAAAAATAGCGATTTATCTGCTGAAATTGATAAGTTAGAAAAACAGGTAATCGCTTTGGAGAAAGAAAACAAGACGCTATCAAACACGGCAGAAAGGCAACTTACAAAAATAAAAGAACATATTGATAAAGAGGACGATGTATTAGCAAAGGCAGCTCTAGGTACACTTGAGAAAACCTTTCCGTTGTCGGCGGAGTTAAAGTTTGGAACAGAGCTGCTTGCAGAGCTAACAAGTATATTGGAAAGCAGAAAGCAAGAGGAAGAGCGTAAAAAACGTCTGGGCTTTAAAATCCTAAAAGAAACAAAAAATGTAAATCTTGAAACCGTATCCATTGCAGCTCAACCGCCTAAGATAGTAAATCGCTGGACCTTTGATTCTTATGATGATAGCTACCACTATAGGGATGCAGGAAGGGGAAAGAAGTTTGTTACTGTTAGGCTCTCTGTAACCGCTCCAAGTGCAGAAGAAATAGACCCGAATTTGCCTTTTTTTGGCCTGTACACAGTAGAGAAAGGCAGCTTGAAACTGCTGAGCTCTATGAAGTACGAGTTTGTAAGGTGGAGTGATTACGGTAGTTACCTTGGTAACTATTTTGACCCAATAAACAGCTTCTCTCACAGAAAAACCATCCCTTTAACTATTGGAGAAGAAGTGACCGAGGAGCAGCTAAAAGCTCCTCTGTATTTGGTTGGAACAAGTGAGCAATGCGTTAAAAGATCAGTTGGCCATGGCAGGCCAAATGTTGCCTATAGAGGATTCTATTGCAATCCTAAACAAACGCTGACTTTAGATCAGGTAAGCTCTAATGAATACTTTGTTTTGAAAATATGGAATGAAAAAAAGCTCTAAAGAGCGTAGTAAATATGGTCTTGTGAGGCAGAAATATAGAGTGGTGAATATGAAAAACACATACTTCTGGCAAAATCGGTAATAGAGTCAGCAAGCTACAAAGATGCTTATAAAATTGCCAGCGATATTGTTGTAAAGTGCAGTACCGTAGGTTCCAGTGCCTTCGACGCCTGCAATTTTAAGCTGATCAAATTGAGTTGCCCAGTGAAATAAATCCTCATAACCATGCAAATTAACCGACACGCTTCGCGTGCCAAGCAAACTACCAGAGTGACTTATAACGTCTCCGACATGGACATTAAGATGCGTGTCTATTCCTAGAATAACTTGCTGTGATCCTTACTGATTCTTCTTGAGTAAATCTCCTGAGTTAAAAGTCTGACATTACCAACCTTAGCTTTAGGACAGGACGCTCACAATGCAGCACAAAGCTCCTATGAGGTCACTGTAGTGTTCCCCAGTAATGACTGGGGAACACTACGTTTGATCAACAGGGCAACGCAAAGGCATTACAAGTAGCCAATTCCAGCACGGGTAAAACCAAAGTAGTGTTCTTAAGTATACTAAACTGAGTATTCCTGCAGGCTCCCACGTAACCCATTGACGGTGTGATTTTCATCTTTACTAGCTCTTTCTTCAGCAGTTTGCTGGTGTATTGAGAGCCGCAATCACTGTGAAATATCACTCTTTTAGGCCGCTTACGTAGCCAGTATGCTTGGCGTAGCGACTGCAGTATTAAGTCCGTTGTCATGCGCGAGCTGATCGCCCAGCTGATGATTCGGCGCGAGTTAGGCCCGCGCCAATCACTCCGCGTATTGCCGGCTAGTTTTCCGAATTCCTTTTAAGTAATCGTTTGGCTAAATGGGAAAGAGGATTTACAACCAATAAAAGGGTGATTTTCTTTCTGTTCTTGCTGTCTTCTATCCAGCGAGCAACGGGCGGGCTGCACTTGTAATAAGTTTTTATAAATAATCTGCCAAAAAAGTAGTTATTAAGGATGTCATCTCTGAAATTTCTCAGAATAATCACCTTTGGGTGCTCATAGCTTCCTGCTGCTGCGGTTGCTATAAAGCACCCGGAACCTTTAGGCGGCAACCTATTAATGACCACCCCTAGCTCTTTGGCCTTTTGAGTCAGGGTGGAATTTAGCTTTGTAATGTAAGATTTAGTTTCCTGCTCATCGTTCAAGTAGTCGCCGTTCTCGGATGAATGCGAAAGAAATGAATCAACTTCGCCTATTAAAAACTTCAGGCTATCTTCGTCTTGACGCAAGTGGTAAGACTTCTCCAGTAGTTTAATAGCTTTAAGACGTTTTTTAGAAAGGTCTTTAGCAGTAAGACGCGCATAGCCTTTCTGGGCTACACGATGTAAAAGCACTGAGCCACCCTGTGGCATCGGAACTTTGTGGTGG
>JAAYGA010000071.1 GCA_012727935.1 Pseudomonadaceae bacterium
AATGTAATTGCGTTGCTAGTAAGTAGGGAACATCCTGAACATCTTCACGTTTTGCGAAGCTTTTACGGATACGCTTTCTTTCTGTGTACGAGTAAGGCATGAGCACTCCGACTCGAGAGGTTGCACGAATATGGGAACTCCATAATCGTTAGGGTTTTACGACTCCACGAAAAACGGCTTTTATTAATGTAACATTAAATTTAATGTAATAAAGCACGTCTTTCCTGAAAGCGCAAAAACCCGGAGGTAGCCACAGCTACTCCGGGTAACATTAAGTAATGATTACTTAAGTTCGACTTTAGCGCCAGCTTCTTCAAGCTTTTTCTTAGCTTCTTCAGCTTCAGCTTTAGACAAGCCTTCTTTGATCGCTTTAGGTGCGCCGTCAACCATTTCTTTAGCTTCTTTCAAGCCAAGACCGGTCAGTTCACGAACTGCTTTAATAACGTTAACTTTTTGTGCACCAGCTTCGGCCAGAACAACTGTGAATTCAGTTTGTTCAGCTGCAGCTGCACCACCAGCGTCGCCACCAGCTGCAGGAGCAGCTACTGCAACAGCTGCTGCTGCTGAAACGCCAAATTTTTCTTCCATTTCTGTAATCAGTTCGGACAATTCCAGCACTGTCATGCCAGCGATTGCGTCCAGAATTTCTGCTTTGCTTAAAGCCATTTTAAGAACTCCAAATAAATAAATTTAATGCCAGGGTTTTGTATCGCTTAGTCTTTAATAAAATTCCGCAAGCTGCCTTATGCAGCTTCCTGCTGATCGCGCACAGCCGCAAGGCCACGAACGAACTTGGTTGGAACTTCGTTAAGCGTACGCACAAATTGTGCAACAGGTGCTTGCATGGTACCCAGTAATTTTGCCAGCAACTCTTCGCGGGAAGGCATTGTTGCCAATGCTTTAACGCCGTTCACATCAAGCATGTTACCTGGTAGGGAACCGGCTTTCAGAACGATTTTATCGTTGGTTTTGGCAAATGTAGCAAGTACTTTAGCAGCCGCCACAGGATCGCTACTGACCGCATAGATCAGGGGACCTGTTAATTGGTCTGATAAACCTTCAAAAGGTGTACCAGCAATTGAGCGACGTACAAGCGTGTTTTTAAGAACACGCAGATACACACCAGATTCACGTGCAGTTTTGCGCAATACGGTGACAGAAGCGACGTCAATACCACGGTACTCGGCAACAATAATAGATTGAGCATTAGCAACTTGTGCTGATACTTCTTCGATTACTGCCGCTTTCTCATTACGATTGAGACTCACGGTTTGAACACTCCATCTAAAGACGCGGTGGGAGGGGTTCCCAGTTGCGTCAACCATATGCGGCGTACCTCTGGTAGAGCTCTGAATAGAATTCTTCCATGGGACGCCGTCTACGCTGGATCCGGAAACTTCCCGGTATTAAGCCTTATAAACAGGGTTTACCAGGCTCCAACGGTCTTTGACAGCAGTGTCTGGTGCACGACCAGACACAGCCCAAAGTTCTTTTTTTGGTTAAGCTGCCACTAAAGAAGCAATCTCAACCTTGGCTCCGCCACCCATTGTAGATGACACAGCCACTTTACGCAGGTATACACCTTTTGCACTGGCAGGACGCGCCTTGTTAAGAGCGTCGATCAAGGCTGCCAGGTTTTCCTGCAACTGCTCGGTGCCAAAAGAAGCACGGCCAATAGTTGCATGGATGATACCTGCTTTGTCTGTACGGTATTGAATTTGACCTGCTTTCGCGTTTTTAACAGCGGTTGCAACATCAGGAGTAACAGTACCAACCTTAGGGTTAGGCATCAGGCCACGTGGACCAAGAATCTGACCCAATGCACCAACGATACGCATTGTATCGGGTGAGGCAATAACGATATCGAAATCGAATTGACCTGCTTTGATCTGGTCTGCCAGGTCTTCCATGCCAACGATGTCGGCACCCGCTTCTTTGGCAGCTTCGGCTTTTTCACCTTGGGCGAATACGGCTACACGTACGGTTTTACCTGTACCGGCAGGAAGAACGACGGAACCACGAACCAGCTGATCAGATTTCTTTGGGTCAATACCCAATTGAACCGCTACGTCGATGGACTCGTCGAATTTTGCAGTTGCTGTTTCTTTTACCAGAGACAAGGCCTCGGTGATAGGATACAGTTTTGTGCGATCAAATTTAGCCTGGATTGCTGCTGCGCGTTTAGATAACTTAGCCATTAGTTTACACCCTCAACTGTGATACCCATGCTGCGTGCGCTACCAGCGATCGTACGAACAGCTGCGTCAAGATCGGCAGCAGTCAGATCGGGTTCTTTGGTTTTAGCAATTTCTTCAGCCTGTGCACGTGTCAGTGTACCGACTTTATCGGTATGAGGACGTGCAGAGCCTTTCTGAATACCAGCCGCTTTCTTGATAAGAATCGTTGCTGGCGGGGTTTTCATGATGAAAGTGAATGATTTGTCTGCGAAAGCAGTAATCACTACAGGAATTGGCAAGCCTGGTTCCATGCCTTGTGTTTTGGCATTGAACGCTTTACAGAATTCCATGATGTTCAGACCACGTTGACCCAATGCCGGGCCAATTGGAGGTGATGGATTAGCTTTACCAGCTGGTACTTGCAGCTTGATGAAGCCGACGATTTTTTTCGCCATTTTTTGCTCCTGACGGGTACATGCGCAATAATGAAATTGCTCCCCGGGTTAATAAAATCAGACCTTTTCGACCTGACTGAAATCCAGTTCTACGGGAGTGGCACGACCAAAAATCGTGACATTCACGCGTACTTTACTTTTCTCGTAGTTGACTTCTTCAACGTTACCGTTAAAGTCGGCAAAAGGACCTTCTTTAACACGCAACATTTCACCAACTTCAAACAATATTTTCGGACGCGGTTTCTCGCCACCCTCTTCAATCTGGGAAAGGATTTTTTCTACTTCTTTCTCGGAGATTGGGGTTGGGCGGTTACCTGAACCCCCCAGGAAACCGGTTACACGGTTTGTATTTTTTACCAGGTGCCATGTTTCATCGGTGAGGTCCATCTCGACCAGGACATAACCCGGGAAAATACGACGCTCGGTGATGGACTTCTGGCCACCTTTGACTTCGATTACTTCTTCTGAAGGAACCAGAATGCGGCCAAAAGATGTTTGCAGACCAGCACGCTCGATTTTTTCAAGTAATGCTTTATGAACACTTTTTTCCATGCCAGAATAGACATGCACAACATACCAGCGTTTACTCATTTGCTCGCCCTCAGTTCCAGCCTAAAAATACGCCATAAATAACCCACCCAAGGAGTTTATCTATGAGCCAAAGGAACAGTGCCATTACACTGACAAAGGCAAACACGATGCCTGTCATTTGAATGGTTTCCTTTTTTGTTGGCCATATAACGCGTTTTAATTCACTATAAGCACCGGTAGCAAAGCTGATAGTTCGTTTGCCTGGCTCACTGAACCAGACCAGCAAGGCAGCCACCACCAAACTACCAATAAAAATACCCACGCGTGCATATATATTCAGATCACTGAAAAATGAATATGCAAAAATACCAGCAGCAATAACAACGATTGCAATGGCAATTTTTGCTTTATCTGCGGATTGGGTGATGGTTTCTACACTACTGTTTGACATTTCTTTGAGCAGCCTTTGCGGCCCCATAATATGGGTGGCAGGGGCAGTAGGAATCGAACCTACAACCTTC
>JAAYGA010000072.1 GCA_012727935.1 Pseudomonadaceae bacterium
GCCCTTTTAATGCTTGGGTATTCTTGAAAGGCTTAGAAACCCTGCGTTTAAGAATGGATGCCCACTCGGCCAGTGCTTTAGAACTAGCTACTTGGTTAGAGCAGCAACCCAGCGTTGCCAAGGTGCATTACGCTGGCTTGCCTAGCCACCCACAGCATGAATTAGCTAAAAAGCAAATGCGTGGTTTTGGTGGGGTATTATCCTTTGAAATGGCTGGCGGTAAAGAAGCTGCTTGGAAGGTTATTGATAGCACTCAAATGCTTTCTATTACCGGTAACTTAGGCGATGCTAAATCGACCATTACGCACCCTTCAACCACAACTCACGCAAGGTTAACCCCTGCAGCGCGCGCTGAAGTTGGTATAGCCGATGGCCTTCTTAGGGTGTCTGTGGGTTTAGAAGACTTAGAAGATATTAAGGCAGACCTTGCACGCGGTATGGCAAGCTGTGTTTTAGCTACATAAAACTTTTGTCTAACATTTGGAGCATTACCTAATGCGTAATAATCAACCCGTGACGCAAAAAGAATATGAGGTGCGCTATAACTGCGCCATTATTTCTCATACTAATGCCAAGGGTGAGATTACCTATGTCAATGATGAGTTTGTTGAATATGCTGGTTTTTCACGCGATGAATTAATTGGCAAACCGCACAATATTATTCGCCATCCAGACATGCCAAGTGAAGCCTTCCGTGATATGTGGGCTTCGCTTAAGAAGGGTCGTGCTTGGCAGGGGATGATAAAAAACCGCCGTAAAAATGGTGATCACTATTGGGTGAAAGCAACGGCTACGCCCTTGGTTGATGGCGGTTATATGAGCGTACGCTTAAAGGCGAGTCAGCAGGAAGTAAGCGATGCTGAAGCACTTTATAAGCAAATGCGTGAAGGAAGTAGTGATAGGTTTTGTGGCGGCTACCACCTAAGTGGTTCGCTAGCCCGTCTTAGCCACAGCTATCAGGCAATTAATCTTTTGCCAAAAGCCATGTTACCCATGCTCTTTTTTATACTGGCCATGTCGGTAGGTACCTGTTGGCAGCTGATTACCATTACTGATAAAGCCGTAGAGCAGGCACTGGTTCCTTTATTACTGATTTTAGGCGGCAGTGGTTTTTTTGCCATTGTTTGGCTGTTCCTAATTATGCGTAAGCAAACTCAGCGCCTAAAAAACTTAAAAAACGTTACCCTAGAAATAGGTGCCGGTAACCTTGTTGGCGATGCGCCTATGGGTAAAAATGATGAAATAGGCGATGTGTTTAATGCGGTACAAATTATGCGTAATCGTCTATTTGAAATCGTTTTCCAAATGAACCAATCTGCTAAGTCATTAAGTGAAGCTGCTGAACATATGTTGATTGGCAGCCAAGAAACGGCGCGTGGGGCGGTTGAACAATCCAGTGCTTCCACTAGCATGGCAGCTGCTTTGGAAGAGCTAAGCGCCTCGGTTGACCAAATTGGCTACAGTGCAACAGCGGCCCATGCCGCCTCTAACCAAGCAGGTGAAGTGTCACGCTTTGGTGCCGAGGCTGTGTATGCTAGTACGCGTGAAATTGCGACCATTGCTGATACGGTTAAAAATTCGGCTGAGAAACTACAACAGTTAGAAGCTTTGTCTGACAATATTGGGCAAATTGTTTCTACTATTCGTGAAATTGCTGATCAAACTAACTTATTAGCACTGAATGCTGCCATTGAGGCAGCTCGTGCCGGTGAGCACGGTCGAGGTTTTGCGGTGGTTGCTGATGAAGTGCGTAACCTAGCTGAACGAACGGCTCAATCCACCGTTGAAATTTCCGATATGGTTGAGCAAATTCAAAAGCGTACCGAAGAAGCCGTTGCAGAAATGCAATCCAGCGTTAAGCAGGTGGGCGAAGGAGTGAATAAAGCAGAGCGTGCTGGTCATTCAGTGGCTGAAATTGAAAGTGAAACGCAAAAGGTAGTGCTTGCAACGCAAGACATTCAAGCCATCTTACAAGAACAAGCTTTAGCAGCGCGTGAAGTGGCAGAGACGGTTGAAGGCATAGCGCGTTTAGCCGATATTAACTCTGCACAGGCTGCACAATCTTTGGCAGCAAGTGAAGAAGTGCAAAGCACCACACGACTACTTAATGATCTAAGACGCCAGTTTAAGGTGTATCGTGGTAGTTAAGGTTGGCAGCTAATAAAAAAACGGGGCTTAATGCCCCGTTTTTTATTTGTTGTTAAAGCTATCTGATTCCTAGCTCTTCCATGCTGACATCACGCATTTTAAACTTCTGAATTTTACCAGTAACCGTCATAGGGAAGTCGTGAGTAAATTTGAAGTAACGCGGTACTTTATAATGCGCAATTTTGCCTTTACAGAAGGCTTTTAGTTCTTCTTCATCCAGCGTTTTGCCTTCGTGTACCTTAACCCAAGCCATGACTTCTTCGCCGTACTTTTGGTCTGGAATACCGATTACCTGAACATCAGAAATGGCAGGGTGGGTATAGAAAAACTCTTCTAATTCGCGTGGATAAATATTTTCACCGCCACGAATAATTAAGTCTTTAATACGACC
>JAAYGA010000008.1 GCA_012727935.1 Pseudomonadaceae bacterium
AGTTCTTGCATAAGCTTTTTGCCACGTCTACGGTCTGACTCGTTGTAGGCTGTAACCGCTCGCTGATAAATACTCCAACTGCAATCCACTTCAAGGTAGCGTTCATCTGAAAACAACAGATTAAGCTGCGCTTTATTTGCTTCAGACAGGTAGCTAATGCGAAGAGCCTTTTAACCTTTACTTAACTTAATATCAATCTTCGGAGCTGAGTCTGGTGAGTATTTATTGTTAATATCCGTTAACTCAACAAGAGTTTGTTTTAATGAATCCTCGCATGATCTTAATAAAAAAAATTTTAAATAATATCTGTCAGAAATTGACATACTGCTACCCAAGTATTTCTCATTAATTATTTCTTTAAAAGTATGTTTTACATTTAAATCTAGAAATCCATTTAAGTATTCCAACGTATCATTCATACTTGGTATCTTCTCTAAAATCTGTTCTTTTACTTGATTTTTTGATGAGTTTTTTCGAATATGATCTGCACAACCTGCGTATCCAATTTTAAAAGCATTGCAAGTTGCATTTTTAATAATAGAATCAATTAAGCCGGCTGCTTCATTACTTTGCAAATTAAAAGTATTTGTTGAATCTTTAATATTTAGAAGAACCTCTCCCAATTGCTGCTGAGTTTCTGCAATAATTTCTTCTATTGATAAAATTTTATTGGATCCATTTTTCAACTTATTCATAATAATTTTCCAATTGCTAAGTTTAACATAACGTATTCCCTTTATAGCCAAATCCAAATTACTTAGGTATTACCATACCTTTTGTGCTCCATCACCTGCTTCAAAACCATTTTTAACGGGGGAAATCATATTCCTTATTCATCTGCTTGTGCTCAGCAATTATTTTTTCAAACACTTCTAGATTTGTTAATCCGGTCTCCATACCTACAAGCTCTTTAATCATATCCATTGCAACAGTTTGATCGTTTATTCCTTTGCCTTCAGCTAGCTTTACCATCGCAAAAACAGCATTAAAAAAACCTAAATCGTGGATAGGGTGACTCGTTATGGTTTCAGGCATGTCTCGCAATCGAACCGCTGTCCTGCGGTCGAGGCGCACCCTTCGCTTGGCTTCGGGCTTTACCCTTTGACTATAAAAGTGCTGTCCAACTGACTCAAAGTAATCGACCTGCATCTTTTGTAGAACCGCCCTTTGAGGGAAAGTCACTTTACCTAGTGGCCACTCCCCCTGCTCGATTAGCTCTAAGCTTGGGGTGAACCAGCCATGAATGTGCGGATACTCTTCATCTAAGTGCAAAACACAGGCATGTAGGAGCATATCGCGCTCTTCCAGCCATTTATTGAACCAATCTATGCATCTATCCCTAAAATCATCAATAACGGCTCTAGGGGTCTCTGAAGTTTTTTGCGGCAGTGATGCGATCAGGGTTCCGATTGCAACAGCATTTTTGCGTAGTGGGCGACCATTTGGATAACGCTCACTGCCACCGTAGCGGCATTGCCCCATATTTTGATTGATCCACTCGCCTAGCTCATCTGGTTCCTCAATGGGTGATGCACAATTAGTATAAATCTCGATATCAGCAGGCTGGTTAAGATGTCGAATGTGAGAATCTTCGCGTAGGCCTTCGGCCAGAATAGACC
>JAAYGA010000009.1 GCA_012727935.1 Pseudomonadaceae bacterium
GTTTAAAGCGTTGGTCTGGTAAAGCGTCTTGGCAGAACAACCAGTTAAAATCATCGGGTAAACCTGGCATGGCATTTTGCATATAAGCGGCATTGTAAGTTCCAGCATATTGTTGCCTTTGAGGTGCCATAATCCCCATCGCACCTGTATAAGCCAGCGGTAGAGTTTTCCCTGGTTTTTGGGCGGGTGTATTTAATAGTTGTACTTGGGTAATTGGGTAGAGGCACTCATCGGTTTCGGTCGCAATGGCTTTATAACCTAGTCCGTCAGGGTTATCTGCAAAGCCTTCACCACCAAAAGCTAGTTCACGACTAAGTGGTATACGCGTGAAAGCTTGGTCGACTTTTTGTTGTTTAAAGCCGGGTAAACCACGCCAGTAACCTTTGCCAAGTAGATGCAGTTGTTTATTAAGGTCACCAACTGTAAAGCTAACTAATAATTCTGTTTTAGGTTCGCCCTGAGGTGTTTCTGCACAGCCATAGACTAAAACTTCTGCTTGAGGTTTGGGAAAGCCGGCATCTAAAATTTGAATTTCTGGAGTTGCAGCAACTTTTTCCCATACGTTTTGTTCTAGTACTGGTTTACCAGTAGAAAGATCAAAGCCCATTAAACTACCAATCGTAAAAAAATGCTGGCGCTGGTAAGTAAAAGAGCGAGTTAGTGGACTTAGTTGCAAGGGTTTAATTATTTTCATAGTTAATTAATCATAGTCAAACCAGCACTATTTATAGCTATAAGTGAGTTATTAATTTTAGCTTTAACGTTTTTAACATTCGCTGTAGAGTTAGCAACCTTCACTAGAGCATTATTGATCTTGGTGGCAGTGTTTTTAGTTTCAACTGCTGTGCTTTCAACTGCTGTTACACGCGCAGTAAGATCAGTAATAGTTGCATCCATATCAACAGTGCTTATTCCTGTCTTACTTACCTCAAACTCCATGCTCGCTGCCAAAGACCCTTCTAGCTTACCTCCAGCAAAAAACTCAAAGGCTGCAGCAATACAAATTTCAGATTTAACACCTACATAAATTTCACTTTCTGCCGCTAGACTGATGGATTTACCAGCCGCTAAACTGAGTTCAACACTGCCACCCATAAAAAAATCTTCGGTTCGACCGTGATGAATGCTTTTTGCTAGGCCATAAGTTTCTTCAAAACTATCACCATGTTTATAACCCCATGAAGTGCCGTGATGATGCTCTTCAGCATTACCTACATGCACTTCTAACATTGTTCCATTACGGTATTCGTAAGTATCACCGTAGGTTTTTTCAACAGCAACTTCGCCAGGGTCAGGGTAGACAATTTTATTACCCGTTATTTTTGTTAGGTAAGGGCCACCAATATCAGCCTTATCGTGAGGTAGTTTTTGGTTGATTTTAGTGGTATCTCTTATATGCGCTTCTGCATAACCATTACCAAAGTCATAATCGGCAGTATCACCCCAAGAGTAGTTATTACCCATTTGGTAGTTAAAGGTGTTGCCCCAGAGTTTTTCAACGTAATGACTGTTTGCTGACCAAGCGGTATCTTCGCCTGTAATTGCATCATCAAACGCCCAGTCTTTTGTTCCTTCTAGCTTTTTAGGCACATCCCACTGCATGGCGGTATAGCGTTTATCGCTAGGTTCAACAAAGAAGGTGAAGGTTTCATCGCCACCGCCAAAGTTAAATTCGCTGCCATCGCCGCTAAAATTATAAATATCACCATCTTCCCAATTGTATTGATGCCCAGCTTGACGAGAAATAAGGTATTCACCAGACAGCTCTTCTTTTTTGGTTAGGTTGTTGTTGCCATAGTCTCTACCATCAAGTTTTGGAAAGGGAAAGAGCGCCTGCTCATCAAACGTATCGCCATCTTCACCGCCGTGATTTTCAATACTAAAATCGTCTAATAGCTTGCCATCTACGCTGTGGGAACGAGCAAATACTAAGGTTTGTTTACCGCCAAGTATTTCATAACGATAAAGCCCATCACTGGTTAATGTAAAACCATCACCTGAATGATTAGGCGCGCCTAAGTGCAGGTAGGTGTTATTGGTGGGTGAAAAAAGCTTTAAACGGCTAGAACCTGCTTCATCCTCAAGTTCAATGCGGTTGCCGCTGGCACTATGCAAAATGCTGCGGGTTTTATTGGCATCTTTAATAATGCTGGGGTAGGCGGCATTAGGCAGCGCACCAGAAATAATGGGTCGGTCTGGGTCGCCACCAATAAAACTAAGCAACACTTCGGTGCCTTTAAGTAGTGGGAAGTGCATTCCACCACCCTTACCTGCTGAGGGTTGCATCATAGGAATCCAACAAGAAGCCTTACCTTCACCGGCGGTGCGTTCACGGTCAAAGGGTAGAATAACTTTATAGCGGCCTTCGGCATCTAGGTGTGCATAACCATCGTTTGAACTGGCATCAATAATGGCATTTAAAACACCATGAAAACGTGGTTTTTCTGTGGTTAAGCTAGGTCTAAACTGCAAGTTAGTGCGTAAAGCTTGTATACGGTTTTTATAGGGGGCAGGTGAATTGGTTTCTTTTTTAAAACGCTGAAAAACAGAGTTAAAGCCTTGGTGTTCAATAATAAAAGGGTAAAACTCACCATTGTCCACTTGCCTAAAGTGGCCTTCCACAGAAAAAGCCAAGCCTGTTTGTAAAGAAACATCGCGGCTTTCACCATGAAATATTTCACTCTTCATTTTTAATTCTTGCGCTCTAACTTGAGCAATTTTTTCTGCTTCATCAGAGTTAATTAAGTTGTCGCAATAGCGGTAAATGCTACCAAAACCTTGGTCATCAACCGTTGCTTGGCCTTCAATTTGTGATGAAGGTGTGTTGCTGTTGTAGTCTTTAAGGGTAATGGTGCGCGGCAAAGGTTCGCCGTGGCTTATCCATTGCGATAATAAGCCATCTTCAGTTTTAGACACTCGGCCAGTTTCTGGCTGGTAACGTAGGTTTATTTGTGGGTCTTTAAGGTGTTGAGAAATCGCATCGTGGAAGGTAATTTTTTCTTTGTTTTCTAGCTGTTCAAAGCGGTAGTAAATGCCTTCACGTTCAGTAATGCGCTGTAAAAAGTTTAAGTGGCTTTCACCAAATTGGCAGCGAAAATCCCAAACACGGTACTCACCTAGCTGTTTTAGATCAAAATCTTCAGCACTAAATTCACCTTCTTCTAGCAGTTCAGTAAGGCTGTCAACTAGGGTTTGTTCCAAATAAACTTCGTTGGTTTGAATCATTTCAAGCCTAGCAAGGCGCGGAACCATACGCAGCTGGTAAAGGTAACCATTTTCTATTGGGTGCAGAATGCGGCAATAGGCAACCATGCCGTGTAAAGTGCGGCTTTTTCCTAACACTTTTAAAGTAAAGGTGGCTTTTTTATTCAGTAGCTGACGAATAGCTAAATCTGAATTTTCACTGTAAAGCTCAAAGGTAAAATGAAAAGGCTTACTTAAAGCTTCATAACCTTTAAAACTAACTACTTGAAATACCAGCTGGTCGTTTTCTGGCAATTCAAATGCATAGTGGGTGTCGCTATTCATACCGCTATTCGGGCCGTTACTCATGCCAATTACCTCTAACTTTATTACTGTTTTTTTAATGGTGCGCGGTGGCTTTGGCTTGTTGCTTGGCCATTTCTTGTACTTGCAACCCTGCTAACCGCCATTCAATTTGACGCATAACATCGCTGCACTGTTGTAGGGTTGTTAGCAGTAAAACTGAATCATTTAAATGGTTACCTTGGGCCAAAGAAACGGCTTGGCTTTTTAAGGTAAGGGCTTCGTTTAGTTGCTGGTGCAGTAGGCGAATGTCTTTGGCTGACTTTTGTGCTCTTTCTAATTCCACCGCTTCACGGAAGATTTTTTCTAAACCCGTTTCTAAGTTGCTGCGTTTACGTAAATTACGCAGGCGTTTTAAATATTTAAGCTGTAACCAGCCAGCAATAATTGCAATTAGAAGGCCACTAACCAACCCGCTGTTTTGTGATAACCAAGACAAGCTGCGTGAAAGTTCATTAAAGCCAGCATAGGGGTTGTAGTAGCGGGCGCTGGCTGGGTGCATAGGCATATAGCGTAAGAGACGGTCTTCTAAGGGGTTTAAGTCCACCATAACGGGTGCTTTACGGCGCAATTCTTCGGAAAAAAGCACTGTGTGCAGGGTATCAATTAAATCATCGGGCAAGCCTGTGCGTGCCGCTAACACAGCCAGTGTGCCTAAAGTGGCAATGCTTTCTGTTGGCAAAGGCCCAGCGGCACTGGTATAGGTTCCGGCTTGAATTTTAGTGGTACTAATTTGGCTGTGGTTAAGTGAATAGCCTTCAACTAAATCAATGGGTAAAAGCTTAAATTCACCGCTCATTAACACGGCGCGTAAATCTGGGTTAAGCATACCTGTGGTAACTATGGCACCTTCTAATTCAGGCGTATCAAGTAGCTTAGAAAAATAAAGCTCGTTCATGCCTATGCTGCTTTCATTAATGCCAAGGTGATCTAAGAGCATCATTGATTGGGCGCGGTAACCCGAGCCTTTAGAACCTAGTGCAACGTTATGGCCTTTAAGGTCCATAATGCCTTTTATTTTGCTGTTTTTACGCACAATTAAGTGCATATAGTCTTGCCATAAAGGTGCAACTAACTCTAGGTTACGCAGTGTAGCCGAGCCAATCATAATAATGGCTAGATCGGCTTCTTCTTTTAATAGCCTGCCACGGTTATCAACCGAGCCTTTGGTTTCTATCAGTTCTACATCGTAATTGCCTTGCTGTTCAATCATCTCTTTAAGCATGGCACCATATTCGTAGTAGTAGCCCCCCGAAGCCGCTGTTGCAATACGAATAACGCGCGTTTGTCCGGCCTGCTGCACACTCCAATAAATAATTAAGATGGCTGCTGCCACAACCAGTATCCAGCTTAACCACCAGCGAGTTTGAAAGCTCAGCATCTTTGTTTCTCCACTTATTCAGCCAGTTTTTATTGATCGTTTTTAGGTTTAAA
>JAAYGA010000073.1 GCA_012727935.1 Pseudomonadaceae bacterium
GAGCTAACCGCCCATCTAAGAGTAAAAATATTAAGAGTAGAAATTGGCGGACCGGACGGGACTCGAACCCGCGACCTCCGGCGTGACAGGCCGGCATTCTAACCAGCTGAACTACCGGTCCGCATATTTCCTAATATTTCTTTACTACTTTTGCTTAAGTTGTGTGGCGGACCGGACGGGACTCGAACCCGCGACCTCCGGCGTGACAGGCCGGCATTCTAACCAGCTGAACTACCGGTCCGCATTACAACAAAGCATTATCACTAGGTAGGCAATCATTATTCTAATCGAGTAATAGTGATTGGTGGGCGGTACTGGGTTCGAACCAGTGACCCCCAGCTTGTAAGGCTGGTGCTCTCCCAACTGAGCTAACCGCCCTTCCTGATGACGAAGCGCATTCTACATGCTTACAGAAAAGAGTCAAACCTTTTTTTAAACTATTTTAAATATTCTCAGAAAAAGTTAAAAGTGGCTTTGTTTAAAGCTACAAAAATAGCAGTTTTATTTATTTTAAGTTGCAGCTTAATAAGTGAATAGCTAAAAACCGTCACTAAAAAAAACCTTAATTACTTAAAACTCAATAATTTAAAGGAAAAGATTCAAGAAGCAGAACATAAGACCTTCGTCTAAGCGTCTTTTTGACGCACAAACATAAGTCATTGTTTTAAAAAGGTTTAATTAAAAAGAAAGGTTTATTTACTCTAAACTCATAAACTAATAGACACACTTAGGTTCAGGTCATACAGTGGCTGCGCTAGAATGATCAAGATCCATTGACATGTATCATGGCTGGGAAAACCCAGCTCCTCGAAACTTGGCGCTGGATTCCTCCAAACTAACTGCTGTAATGGGAACCTGACATGAGCACAGCAATAGAACACTCTACCTATAACTATAAGGTAGTTCGGCAATTTGCCATTATGACCGTAGTCTGGGGCATCGTCGGCATGCTTGTCGGCGTCTGGATAGCGGCTCAGTTGGCCTGGCCAATCTTGAACCTTGACCTCCCTTGGACAAGCTTCGGACGTTTACGTCCGCTTCACACTAACGCAGTAATTTTTGCGTTTGGTGGTTCAGCACTTTTTGCAACTTCCTACTACGTGGTTCAGCGCACCTGTCAGGTACGCTTAATCTCTGACAAACTTGCCGCTTTCACCTTCTGGGGTTGGCAGTTAGTTATCGTATTAGCAGCCATTTCTCTACCTTTAGGTTTAACTCAGGGTAAAGAATACGCTGAGCTAATCTGGCCGATTGACGTTCTAATCGCCGTAGTCTGGGTAAGCTATGCTGCCGTATTTATCGGTACAATTTATAAGCGCAAAACCTCGCACATTTATGTGGCTAACTGGTTCTTTGCTGCCTTTATTTTGACCGTTGCGGTACTGCACATTGTTAACAGTATGCAAATACCAACCAGTCTAACTCACTCCTATTCCATCTATGCCGGTGCAACCGATGCAATGGTTCAGTGGTGGTATGGTCATAACGCTGTAGGCTTTTTCTTAACGGCTGGCTTTTTAGGCATGATGTACTATTTCGTACCTAAGCAAGCTGAACGCCCCGTTTACTCCTACCGCTTATCCATTGTGCATTTCTGGGCGCTAATCTGTGTTTACATGTGGGCTGGTCCTCACCACCTTCACTACACAGCACTTCCAGACTGGGCACAATCCATAGCGATGGTTATGTCTCTGATTCTACTAGCACCTTCTTGGGGCGGTATGATCAACGGCATGATGACCCTTTCAGGCGCATGGCATAAGCTACGCACCGACCCTATCCTACGTTTCCTAGTGGTATCTCTGTCTTTCTACGGTATGTCTACGTTTGAAGGCCCGATGATGTCGATTAAGACCGTTAACGCCCTATCTCACTACACTGACTGGACCGTTGGTCACGTACACGCAGGTGCTTTAGGTTGGGTTGCTATGATCACCGTGGGTTCTATTTACCACATGATCCCTAAACTGTTTGGCAAAAAAGACATGCACTCGGTTGATCTAATCAACGTGCACTTCTGGTTGTCTACAGTCGGTACCGTTCTTTACATTACCTCTATGTGGGTTAACGGCATTATGCAGGGCCTAATGTGGCGTGCAGTGAATGCAGACGGTACATTAATGTACACCTTCATTGAATCGGTTGAAGCGAGTCACCCAGGCTTTATCGTTCGTTGGTTAGGTGGTGTTATGTGGCTAGTGGGTATGCTGCTTATGGCTTATAACGTCTATATGACTGCATCCAGCAAGGCTTCTGAAAAAGCCGCCGCACAAACGGCTTAATGAAGGGGTTAGCTGAATGAAACACGAAATCGTAGAAAAGAACGTTGGCTTAATGATGGTTCTTATCTTGGTAGTTATCAGCTTTGGTGGTCTTGTTGAGATCACCCCGCTGTTCTTCCAAGAAGCCACTACTAAACCAGTAGAAGGCTTAAAACCACTGAATGCCCTAGAACTAGAAGGCCGTGATATTTATGTGCGCGAAGGTTGCTATACCTGTCACTCACAAATGATCCGTCCTTTCCGTGCTGAAACTGAACGTTACGGTCACTACTCGGTAGCCGGTGAATTCGTTTACGATCACCCCTTCCAGTGGGGCTCTAAGCGTACAGGTCCAGACTTAGCACGTGTTGGCGGTCGCTACAGTGATGACTGGCACTATGCTCACTTGTTTAACCCTCGTGATGTAGTACCTGAGTCAATAATGCCTGCCTACTCTTGGATGAACTACGTCAGTATGGATGGTAAAAATACTGATGTTAAAATGCAGCGTTTAAGAATGCTTGGCGTACCTTACACCGATGAAGATATCGCTGGTGCTAAGGAATTCATCAACGGGAAAACCGAAATGGATGCAGTTGTTGCTTACTTGCAACAGCTTGGAACTGTCCTAAAAGACACACGGTAAGGTTATGGATATCAACGTTTTTCGTGGCCTAATGTCAGCTGTTTTACTCTTTGCCTTTATTGGTGTAATTATTTGGGCTTATAGTAAAAATCAAAAGAAATCTTTTGATGAGGCAGCTAACTTGCCTTTTGCTGATGAAGCTGAAGACGCCAAACCTAACCTAGATGCAAGCTCATCACTGGAGAATAAAAAACATGTTTAGCCAAGACATGAGCGGCTTCTGGAGCCTGTGGATTACGGTAATCACCCTTGGTGTGATCGCCTTCTGCTGGTGGCTCCTTAATGGAAACCGCACAACCGACAAAGCCCCGGCTGCTAATGGTGAAGTTGAAACCACCGGTCACGCCGCTGATGGTATCGAAGAATATGACAACCCCCTGCCTCGCTGGTGGTTTCTTATGTTCGTCGGCACTATTGTTTTTGGTCTTTGCTACCTAGCGCTTTACCCAGGCTTAGGTAACTTTAAAGGCTTATTAGGCTGGAGTTCTACAGGCCAGTGGGAAGATGAAATAGCGCATGCTGAAGAATTTTATGCGCCAATTTTTGACCAGTACGCTCAACTTGACGTACAAACCCTAGCCAACGACCCAGAAGCTATGCAAGTAGCTAACCGCTTGTATCAGAACAACTGCGCAGTTTGTCACGGTTCTTCTGCTCGTGGTGGTTACGGCTTCCCTAACCTAACCAACAACAGCTGGCTTTATGGCGGTGATGTGGAAACGATTCGCCACACCATCATTAATGGCCGTAACGGCTTAATGCCAGCTTGGGTAGAAATGTTAGGCGATGAAGGCGTAGACACTATGTCTAATCATGTTCTAAGCCTTTCTGGTCTAGATCATGACGTTGCTAAAGCACAAGAAGCTGCACCTATGTTCCAAGCCATCTGTTCTTCCTGTCACGGTGCTGACGGCAAGGGTAGTGCTGCTATGGGCATAGACAGCATTGGTGC
>JAAYGA010000010.1 GCA_012727935.1 Pseudomonadaceae bacterium
TGAAAGGCGTTTAAAGTCAGAACTGGCGGTCTTGCATTGGCGTGAAATGGATCATCAGTTAGCTGGTCTATTAGAACAACTGGCTGAATTAGAACTTAAACAAGAAGCTAGTTTACTTGGCTTGCGTCAAGGTGAAGCAAAACTAGAAGCCAGCCGTGAACGCCAAGCCCAAGCCAGCGATGCCTTAGATATTGCCCAAAAAGTGCTGACAGAAACGAGTTTACAAATTGCCCGTTTAGAACAAGGTTTACAACACCGCAAACAACGTGAAAGGCAGTTGCAAGTTGAGCTAGAGCAGCTAGGCCAACAACAGCGCAAAGCCGAAGACGATGAGCAGCTAGACCAAGAACAACTCAAGTCGTTACAGGAAGAACTAGCAGAAACTCAGCCGCTAGTTGAAGAATTAGCCGAACAAGAAGCTGTTGAACAAGAAACCCTTGATGGCCTAGAAGAACAACTTCACCAATTAGAGCAAACTTGGGATAGTTTTGTTGCTGGCGCAGAAAAAGACCAACGTGAAGCCGCCTTAGCCCAAGCCCGCATTCAGCAGCATGAAGCCAGCCTACAAAACCTTGCAGAGCGCCGTGGACGTTTAGAAACCCAGCAGCAAGACCTAGCGGGCTTTGCTCAAGAACAAGCCGAATTAGACAGCTTAAGTTTAGAAGAACAAGCCATTCAAGAACGTTTAGAACAGATAGAAATAACCGAGCAAGAAGCGCGAGAGCAACGACTTGAACGCCAAGAAGAACAAAAGCAGTTGCGCCAACAGATTAATCAGCTTACTGGCCAGTTTCAGCAACAACAGGGCCGCTTAGCTTCACTGCAAGCCTTACAGCAGGCTGAGCTAGAAGGCCAAGATGCCGAACTAGATGCTTGGTTAAAAGAACAAGGCTTAGATAGCTGGGCACGTTTAGGCGAAGTATTAGAAGTAGAAACAGGTTGGGAAAAAGCAGTGGAAGTTGCTTTAGCTAATTCCTTAGCCGCTTTGTTAAGCGAAGTACCGCTGGATAAAAACCTTGCTCAGCGTTTATCTAGTTTACCCGTGGGTGGTCTTTTGGTTTATCAACAAGCCGAGAACTTTCCAGCAAGCAACGCCTCAACAAGTAACTTATCCACCGGCAGTTTGCTGGCTAAAATCCGTAACCCTCAGCAGTTGCCTGCCAGTCTTGCTGAGCAGTTAGCCACGATTAAGACCGCCGCTAATTTGGCAGAAGCACTGAGCCAGCAAGCAGGGTTAACGGGTTTGCTGAGTGTTATAACGGCACAGGGCGAGCAGGTGTTTACCGATGGCTTGTTATTGCAAGCGGCGACGGCTCAAAACACTGGCATGTTAGCAAGGCAACAAGAAATTCGTCGTTTAGAAGAACAGCAAATTTTATTAGAAGAACAGCTGGAAGAATTACAATTTCAAGAAACCGCCTGCCTTGACGCTTTGGAAGCCTGCGAACACAAGTTACAACAACTTCAGCAAGAAGGTAGGCCCTTGCAAGCACAACTTGCAGCCTTGGCTAGTAAACAAGCCAGCTTGCAAGCTAAAATTCAGCATAGCCAACAGCGTAATGAACAGCTAGAAGAAGAACTTGCCCAACTCGCTGAAGAAAGCCAAACCTTGCAAGCAAACTTACAAGACGATAAAGAAATTTGGCAAATGGCTTTGTTGCAAGTTGAAGCTAACTTAGAAGAACGCCAAGGCCAGCAGCAGGGGCGAGATAATTTACGCCAGCAACGTGAAGTAGGCCGCCAGCAGTTGCGTTTGCGCCAACAGGCTTTGCAAGAAGCAAGGTTGCGCCAACAACAGCTGATGACTAAAGAACAAGCTGGCCGCCAAGCTTTAGAGCGTTTAGCTGAACAACGCCTAGTTCAGCAGGAAAAACACCAAGACCTGTTGCTTGAATTAGAAGCGGCCAGAGAACCTGGCGATGAGCAGAACGAGCAGCTAGATGTTTTGTTAGTAGAACACCAACACCAAGAACAGCAAGTACAAGAACTGCGCCAAATTCAGCAGCTAGCTCAACAAGAGCAGCGTGAATTAGAGCAGCAACGTAGCCTAGAAGACAAAGAGCTAGATAAGTTACGCAGCCTCTTGGAAGAACAACGTTTAAAACAACAAGGCTTGATGGTGAAACGTGATAGCCACCTAGAGCAGTTACGTGAATTAGAAACAACTTTACGTGAAGTAATGGAACATTTGCCTAAAGATGCACTAGAATCACGTTGGCGAGCAGACCTTGAAGATGTTCAGGCTAGGGTTAGGCGTTTAGGTGCCATTAACCTAGCGGCTATTGAAGAGTATGATCAGCAGGCTGAACGTAAAAATTATTTAGATGCACAAAATGCAGAACTAGAAGATGCGCTTAATACGCTAGACACAGCCATTCGCCGGATAGATAAAGAAACCCGTTTGCGTTTTAAAGAAACCTTTGAAAAGGTAAATGAAGGTTTACAAACACTCTTCCCACGCATTTTTGGCGGTGGTAGTGCTTGGTTACAACTTACGGGTGATAACCTTTTAGAAACAGGTGTTGCTATAATGGCGCGGCCGCCGGGTAAAAAGAATGCCACAATTCACCTTCTTTCTGGTGGTGAAAAGGCTTTGACCGCTTTGGCTTTAGTTTTTTCAATATTTGAGTTGAATCCAGCACCCTTTTGTATGCTAGATGAGGTGGATGCGCCACTGGATGACGCTAACGTTGGACGTTATGCACGTTTAGTAAAAGAAATGTCTGAACGGATTCAATTTATTTATATAACACATAATAAACAAGCGATGGAAAGTGCTGAGCAGTTAATGGGGGTGACCATGCAGGAGCCAGGTGTCTCTAGGTTGGTGAGTGTTGATCTGGAAGAAGCTTCTGCTATGGTTGCTAGCTAAGTATTTTACTGTAACCAATGGCTAGTATTGGTAATATTCGCAGCTTTATGGTTCAAGGGCTAAGTTTATATGGGTTGGCAAGAAGGTTTAATGCTGCTGAGTGGCATAATTTTTATATCAGCAGTAATTTATATAGTACGCCGTAAACGGGCTGCTGCAGGCAGTGAAGAAGATTATGAAGACCCTGAAGAGGTGGCGCGTAAAGCTGAACTGGTGCGTGAGCTGCCGAGTCTTTTTTCTGATGAAGAAAAAACACCGTCTCAGCAGGGGCTAGATCCATTATTTGATGAGATTGAAGTTTTTGATGATGACCCCATTCCTGTGTTGCGTAACAAACAACCGACCGCAGAAAGTTTACAAGCCGCCTTTGCAAATAAATTAGGGCCAAGCCAAGTTAATGAGCTTAGCCAGTCAAATGAAGCAGTAGTTGATCAAGAATTGGCTTGGGCTAAAATGCGTCGCATGTTTGCTGTCGACCCAGCTTTTGTTGAAGCATCACGCACTTCCATTGAAGAGCAACAAAAGGAATTACTGGAAATTCAGGAAAGAAAAAGAATATTAGCACAAGCACAAGAAGCGGCAGAATTAGAAGAACAACAACCGGAATTCTTAGAAGAACAAGAACAAGAACTTGAGTTTGATGATCTTGAATTTGAAGAACAAGAACTTGAAGATCAAGCACTGCAACAACAAGCATTAGAAGAATACTTAGCAGAGTCTTCTAACGAAGTTGCTAGTGAGCATTACAATGAAGATGATCTGGTTGAGTTGCATCACCCCAGTTCAGAGCAAGCTGTTAACGCAATTGAATTGCAACTAGAACAAGATTTAGACGACACAGAACAACTAGAGCAGCCAGCCCAAGTGGCTGAAATTGATCCAGAAGAGCGAGAAAGAGACTTGCGTACAGCCTTATTAGCTAATTTAGAAAAAAATGCTTGGGGTAGCTCTGAAGTCTTCCTAACCATTAATGTGAATGCGCCTGCGGAGCAGCCATTTTTGGGAGATCATCTAGCTAAATTTATGGACATGATAGGCATGAAGCTAAGTGAGACTGGCTTTTACCACTATGTTGAAGAAAAAGACGGCCAGCCTTACTTAGGTTTTTCTTTAGTTAATATGTTTTCACCCGGCTGCTTTAGTCCAGACATGGATGAAGATTTCACCACGGCCGGTGTGGTGCTTGTGATGCCCTTGCCTAATACGCCCTTACCCATGGCTGTTTTTGAGCGGATGCTAGCCACGGCCAAAGTAATGGAGCAAAGCTGGAGTGCTGAACTGCAAGATGAACAACGCAGTAATTTAACGCAGCAAACCATTGAGCATTACCGCCAAACGATTAAAGATTTTGAATACCAAACACGGGTGAATGCTAAAAAAGCAGGACGAACCTAAGCCTAAGTTAGTAATTAAATTTGAAGTCTAACCTAATAGCGATAACTGAATTCATGAGCCAATTACCTTTGTTGACGAATGGGCTTGCAGATTTACGCAAGCAGTTAAACGAACACAGTTACCGTTATTATGTGTTAGATGACCCTAGCCTGCCTGATGCAGAATACGATCGCCTATTTCGACAGCTTCAAGCCCTTGAAGCTAAACATCCTGAATTAATCACTAGCGATTCACCCACGCAAAGAGTGGGTTCAACACCTTTAAGTGACTTCCCCAGCATTAACCATCAAGTGCCTATGCTGTCGTTAGGCAATGTGTTTGATGCTGAAGGATTGCAGGCCTTTGTAAAGCGGGTAGAAAAAGAACTGACTGATTTAGGTCGCGCTCTTCTAAATGAAGAATTAGAATTTTGCTGTGAACCTAAGTTAGACGGGCTAGCTGTTAGCCTTATTTACCAAAACGGCCAACTAGTACAAGGCGTAACCCGTGGCGATGGCCAAACCGGCGAAGGTATTACTGAAAATTTAAAAACCCTGCGCTCTATCCCACTTAGCCTACGCTCTGCTGATAACCAGTCACTGCCAGAGTTGCTAGAGGTTAGGGGTGAAGTTTATATGCCGCGTGCGGCTTTTGAAGCCATGAATGAGCAAGCACGCCTAGCCGATGAAAAAACCTTTGCTAACCCGCGTAATGCTGCGGCAGGTAGTTTAAGGCAGTTAGACTCACGCATTACCGCCACCCGCCCTTTAGAATTTACTGCTTATCAAGTAGCGCAAATTAGCCAAGACTTTGCTGTGGAAACCCACGAAAAAGCCATGCAGTCACTTAAAAACTGGGGTTTTAAAATTAGCCCCGATTTAAAAGTAGTCAAAGGCTATAGCGGTTTACAGAATTTTTGTGATGCACTAGCCGCTAAGCGTGACCAGTTACCCTACGATATTGATGGTGCCGTATTAAAAATTAATGATTTACGCCTGCAAGCAGAGCTAGGTTTTCGTGCCAGAGAACCCCGTTGGGCGACTTCGTTTAAATACCCAGCCCAAGAAGAAATTACTCGCCTGTTAGATGTTGAGTTCCAAGTGGGTAGAACCGGCGCTGTAACGCCTGTAGCACGCCTAGAGCCAGTGCAGGTAGCCGGTGTGACCGTTTCTAATGCCACGCTACACAATATGGATGAGATTGTTCGCTTAGAAGTACGCATTGGCGATACAGTGATTATTCGCCGTGCTGGTGATGTGATTCCGCAAATTGTACGAGTTGTGCTTGAGCAGCGTCCTACAAATACGCAAAGCATAATTATGCCCACTAGCTGCCCAATTTGTGATTCGCATGTTGAGCGTGCTGAAGGTGAAGCGGCTTACCGTTGCACCGGCGGACTTTATTGCCCAGCCCAGCGCAAAGAAGCGATTAAACACTTTGCCAGCCGCAAAGCGTTTGATATTGAAGGTTTGGGCGTTAAGTTAATCGACCAGCTAGTTGATAATGAACTGGTTAAAAGCCCTGCCGATTTGTACAAATTAAAAGTTGAGCAGCTAGCCAACCTAGAACGCATGGCAGAAAAATCAGCCAATAATCTGCTTGAAGCTTTAGAAGTAAGTAAAAAAACCACCCTAGCTCGCTTTATTTATGCGCTAGGTATTAGAGAAGTAGGTGAAGCGACTGCTGCTAATTTAGCCCGCTATTTTGGTCAGCTAGAAACCTTAAAACAGGTAAGTGTTGAGCAGTTATTAGACGTGGATGATGTGGGGCCGATTGTTGCTCAGCATATTTATGCATTTTTTAATGAACCGCATAATCTAACGACTTTAGACGATTTATTAGCCCAAGGTATTCACTGGCCAGAAACTCAAGTAAGGCGTGAAGACCTACCCCTAACAGGGCAAACTTGGGTGTTAACCGGCAGTATGCAAAACCTAACCCGTGACCAAGCCAAAGAAAAGCTTGAAGCCTTGGGAGCTAAAGTAGCGGGTAGCGTTTCTAAAAAAACCAGCCAGCTAGTGGCAGGTGAAGCAGCGGGTTCTAAGCTTACTAAAGCAGAAAGCCTAGGCGTGCCAGTAATGGATGAGCAACAACTGTTAGAGTTATTAGCCAGTCATACAGGTTAGATAATTAGCTAAAGTAGCAGTTCGGCAAAGCTAGACGCTTGTTCTGCTGTTAATGGTTCTTCTTTTAAATCTTCAATTAAGCTATTCATCGTAGATAAAAGAGCACTATTTAAAGCATTAATTTGGGTTTGCAATTGAGCTGCCTGCAAATCTTTTTGTTCTTCTGAAATATTGTTATTAGCCATCACTTTTTTAAGCGCTTGTTCCAGCTTACGCAGCTCTTCTTTCAGCTCATGAATTCTTTTTAAATGGTCTTTGATTTTGGTGGGTAAATCACTTTTATCAATCGCTTCTTTTTTCTTTTCAAGGCGTGACTTGTTTTTGGCCTCTTCAGATAGATGAAGATGAATGCTCTTATTTTCTTTAGTGGCACTGTCTTCGGGTGCTACTCGTGACTTGGTTAAAGAATCATTAGTAGCAGAGGCGTTAGTGCCAGCCTGCGTTTGATTGGTTTTACTGGCGTTAGCTTGATTAGAGTTTGCTAAACGAAGTGAGTCAGAAGAAAAAGTTAAAGGCATCTTATTTAGCTCCAAGCTAATAATTGATTACCTAACCTATCGGCTAAAGCTGAAAATAATTAAGAATTCTATTCAGCACTCTAGCACTTCTACCCACGGCCACCCTTTTAGAGTCGCCGTGGGTTATTACGCTGCTTTTATTGACTACAAGCTTTTAAGCTGTTGTTGCTGTTCCTTTAGCTTGCTAGCCGTTGCTTTGGCTTGGTCTATCTTCGCCTGTTCTTTAGCAACCACTTCTGCTGGTGCTTTGCTAACAAAGGCTTCATTGCTGAGTTTCTTTTCGGTGCGTTCAATCTCTTGCTGTAACTTAGCAATTTCTTTATCTAAACGAGCAATTTCAGCATCTTTATCAATAAAGCCCGCTAAAGGTAAATGCACTTCCATTTTGCCGACTAGGTGCATGGCACTCATGGGTAGTTCGCTGGCTAGTTCAACACTTTCTAGCTTGGCAAGTTTCTGTAAGAAGATACGGTTATCGGCCAAACGGCGCTGGTCTTCTTCGCCTGCGTTGTTAATTAAAATAGGCAAAGCAACCGCTGGTGAAATGTTGTTGGTTGCACGCAGTTCACGCACCGCCAAAATCACGCCTTTCACCCATTCAATATCGCTAACCGCAGCGGCATCAATTTTTGCTTCATTTGCCACAGGCCAGGTTGCTAGCATCAGGGAAGCGCCTTCAACGCCAGCTAAAGGTTTAACCCGCTGCCAAATTTCTTCGGTAATAAAGGGAATCATAGGATGACCAAGGCGCAACAGAGTTTCTAATACTCTAACCAAGGTGCGACGTGTGCCACGTAAACGTGCAGCAGGCGAGGTTTCATCCCAAAGTACAGGCTTAGAAAGTTCTAAGTACCAGTCGCAGTAGTCATGCCATACAAATTCATAAAAGGCATTGGCAGCCAAGTCAAAACGGTAGTTTTCTAAATGGCGAGTTACGGTGCTTTCGGTTTCTTGTAAGCGTGAAATAATCCAACGGTCGGCTAGGGTTAGCTCGATTTCTGCTGTTTCATCTAAACCACAGTCTTCATTTTCAGTATTACTAAGTACGTAGCGTGCCGCATTCCAAATTTTATTACAGAAATTACGGTAGCCTTCTAGGCGTTTCATATCCCAGTTAATATCACGGCCAGTGCTTGCCATGGCTAGCAGGGTGAAGCGCAGCGCATCGGTACCATGGGCGCTAATGCCATCGGGGAAGGCTTTTTTAGTTTGCTTGGCAATTTTTTCGGCTAACTGGGGCTGCATTAAACCGCTGGTGCGTTTTTCTAACAGTGCAGGCAGGTCGATACCATCAATCATATCTAAAGGATCAAGCACGTTGCCCTTAGATTTAGACATTTTTTGACCATTATCATCACGAATTAAGCCGGTGACATAAACGGTTTTAAACGGCACTTGGTCAGTGAATTTAAGGGTTAGCATGATCATGCGTGCTACCCAGAAGAAAATAATATCAAAGCCGGTGACTAGTACGCTGCTAGGGTGAAAAGTTTCTAAATCAGGCGTTTGTTCCGGCCAACCTTGGGTGCCAAACGTCCATAAGCCTGAACTGAACCAGGTGTCTAAAACATCGGTATCTTGTTCGAGTTTAAGTGATGCGTCTAAGCTGTACTTGGTGCGTGCTTCTTCTTCAGAGGCTGCCACATAAATATTGCCTTCTGCATCGTACCAAGCTGGAACACGGTGACCCCACCAAAGCTGGCGAGAAATGCACCAGTCTTGAATATCGCGCATCCAAGAGAAATACATGTTTTCATACTGCTTGGGTACAAATTGAATATCGCCATTTTCTACCGCTTTAATGGCCGGTTCTGCTAAGGGCGCAATTTTTACAAACCACTGGTCGGTTAACAACGGTTCAATGACTACACCGGAACGGTCGCCGTAGGGAAGGGTGTTATTTACTTGTTCTACTTTTTCAAGCAGGCCTAGTTCGTCCATAGCTGCAACGAGATTTTTACGGGCAACAAAACGGTCTAGGCCATGAAAAGCTTCCGGTAGGCTGGCATCCACCTCAGTATTAGCGCTGCCATCCATATTATAAACTTCAGCTTCTTTACGAATTGCGGCATCTTGGGTTAGCACATTAATTAATGGCTGGTTATGCCGCTTACCGACCTGATAGTCATTAAAGTCATGCGCTGGGGTGATTTTTACGCAACCTGAACCCTTATCCATTTCGGCATGGTCATCGGCCACAATAGGAATACGACGACCGACCAGCGGTAAAATAATATCTTTGCCGATAACTGAAGCGTAGCGTTCATCTTTAGGGTTAACCGCAACACAGGTATCACCTAACAAGGTTTCTGGGCGGGTCGTAGCAACCACTAGGTAATCTTTGCCGTCAGCGGTGGTGACACCGTCGGCAAGTGGGTAGCGGAAATGCCAAAAGTTACCCTGTTGTTCTTTGTTTTCGACTTCTAAATCAGAAATGGCGGTGTGCAGGGTTGGGTCCCAGTTGACTAGGCGTTTGCCACGGTAAATTAAGCCTTCATCGTATAAACGAATAAA
>JAAYGA010000402.1 GCA_012727935.1 Pseudomonadaceae bacterium
ACTCAGTGATCAAGGTAGCCAGTATCGTAGCCATGAAATGGCTGCACTATGTGCTGAATATGGATTACGACAGTCAATGAGCTATCCTGGAAAGCCGATTGACAATGCTATAGCGGAATCATTTTTTAAGACTTTGAAAACAGAAATGGTCTACCTAAACCGTCACTTAACTAAAGCTAATACTTCACAGTAACAGCTCTTTCAAAATGGCATAGACGGAATTTTGATCGTCTATTTGCAATACTCCCAGTGACTTAATGATACGGGATTTATCTACGGCTCTGATCTGATCCAGAGCAAGTTCACTTTGATTTTTCGGGCCGGTAATTAGCGGCCTAAATTTCCATCCCCTACATGTGGAGGTCATAGGAGCAATCAAAATGGTTTGTAAGGCACGATTCATATCGTTTGGTGACACAACCACGCAAGGTCTTGTCTTTTTAGCCTCTGCACCAATTGTTGGATCTAGGTTAATTAAGACAACATCGTATCTTTTTACCATTCCTCACCCGAATCCCAGTTATCTAGATCAGCGCTTTGTACATGGCCAAATTCTTTTTCCATGTCTTTAGCTTCCCTCAGTGAAGCAGCGGAATCAATGTTATCAAACCAGCCTTGTCTAGGAGAATCAATTTTCTCAAATGACAGTCCTTTTTCGGTGATAGTCATGGATAGTTCCTCACCAATTGAAAGATTGAGATTCCTCAATACATCTGAAGGAATGCGCAAAGATGCGGAATTACCACTTTTTTTAATTTCTATTTTCATTGATCTCTCCCAGTAATGTATTACATTGTAATACCTCTTTTTGAGGTATGCAATAGATGGTAGACGTATTATCGAATTGATTGGTGCACAAAAAAACTAACTAGCTCTAATTAAAGATAGTTCGTTCTTCTTTAGATCGGGGTTTGGGTCTTTGCAAGCACGATGCTCTAACCAGTTATCTACAAAAGGTACCAATTGCGCGGGGATGGCATTCTCTCGCTCTTTATTGCCTTTGCCCAGGCGCGACCCGGCGCAATGCGCTGCCCCGAAGCGCCTTTAACCTCTTTGATGCGCTGGTAGGCATCGGCTGACATTTGGTAATTGAGCCAAGCCTGCTTGGCAATGCCCTTAAGCGCTGATAATTGTAAATTAATGGAGCTGGGTTTTAAATCACGCGCGATGGCTTCGTTAATAATAAATTGCACATGCGTATGCCTAAGCTTTTCCCATTGGATGGCTTCAATTTCGTCAAAGCCCAATACCAGCGCAATCCCCTTCATCACCCGCCGCATCACCTCTCGACTATTTATGGAGCGCAAACTTAATAAATACAGTGCTGCCGGATTTTTTTCGATTGGGGCAGGATGCCATTGCGATAATTCGTGTTTAGACGGAGCGACGAGTGGGGTTTGATGGGTGGGCATAAGAATTCGATTTTAAACTGTATATTTAATCAGCTAAGCTTTAAATAGGTTTAGGAGTGATTTAAGCGATTTTTCCTCTTAGGCAGATAAA
>JAAYGA010000074.1 GCA_012727935.1 Pseudomonadaceae bacterium
AGTTAAATAACGCCTTTCCAACGCAAAAATGAATCAATTAAATAGCGTGATATGGACGTTTTAGTGGGTAGTTCAGGCAGTTGGTCAAAGGGGTACCATTGGGCATCTTCAATTTCTATGCCATCAAACGCAATTTCACCGCCTTGGTATTCAGCCCAATAACCCAGCATTAATGAATTAGGGAAAGGCCACGCTTGGCTGCCTAGGTATTTAAAATTACCAATTTGCACACTAACCTCTTCTTCTACCTCACGGTGCAGGGCTTGTTCTGCCGATTCGCCGGTTTCAATAAAGCCTGCCAAGGTGCTGTAAACCCCCGGCGCAAAGCGTGGGCTGCGTGCCAGTAACAGCGCATCGTCGCGCCAGACTAGGGTAATAATGCAGGGCGCAACTCTTGGGTATTGGCGCAAGTGGCAGCGTGGGCATTCATGGGCATATTCATCGTTTCTAGGCTGAGTTTTACAGCCACAGCGCCCACAATAACGGTGTTGTTCTTGCCAGTTGGCAAGGCCTGCGGCGGTGGCTAATAAATCAAAACTTTCGGCATCGCTTTGTAATAACCAGCTGCGTAAACCCGGCCATTGCAAGGCTTTAGCTTCGCCCCGCTTGGCAAGGCGCAACAACAGTGGCCTGCCTTTTTTGCGCCCCATCACCACTAGCTTAGAATGCTTTTTAGGGTCATAAACCGTGGTTTCTAGCCAACCGCTAGCCGAACCTGCAACTGGGCGAATGCAGCCAGAACCGCAGGTCACTATGCCCACGGTTTCACCCGTTTGTATTTCACTGGGGCCACGTAAAAACCCCGTTAAAGGCTGTTGCTGAGGAAAATCAGCTTGTAGTGGGTGCCACATCCTGCTGCTCCATTTGCTGCCAAAGGCTGGTTTGTCCGGCTTTTTTACTGACAAATGCTAACTTAGCTTGGTGGGCGGTTAGCTCATCTGGCGTGGCAAGCAACACACTTAAATGCTGCTGGTCTTCAAACGCCACACGGCGAAGGGTGGAATTTAAATCCCGAACCACGCCGCTCATCTCGTCGTCTTCATCACCGCCTAATAACAGGTTGGTTTGCCCGCCGGTCATGGTTAAATAAAGATCGGCTAAAATCTCTGAGTCCAATAAAGCGCCGTGCAGGGTTCGGGCGGTGTTGTCTATGCTGTAACGCTTACACAAGGCATCTAGGCTGTTGCGCTGGCCGGGGTGGCGGCGGCGTGCAAAGGCAAGGGTGTCAAATATTTTACAATAGTCTTCAATGCGGCCATAGCGTTGCTCGCCTAGCTGCTTATTAATTTTTTCTAATTCAGTATCTAAAAAACCCACGTCAAAGGGGGCGTTATGAATAATTAATTCAGCACCGCTAATGTAGCTAATAAATGAATCGGCAACCGCTGCAAATAAAGGTTTATCTTTTAAATCAGCCCAAGTAAAACCATGCACCTGCGTGGCTTCTTCGTCAATTTCACGCTGTGGGTTCAGGTATTCATGATAATTATTGCCGGTTAGGCTGCGGCTGATCATTTCCACGCAACCAATTTCAATTAATTTATGGCCATCTTTGGGGTCTATGCCCGTGGTTTCAGTGTCTAGTACAACTTGCCTCACGCTACTTTACTCCTACTGTTTTTTTCATACTGCTTAAAGCTTTGGGTTAGGGTCGGTTACGCCACGGTTGGCTAAATCATCGGCGGCTTCATTACCCAGGTCACCGGCGTGGCCTTTTACCCAGTGCCATTCCACTTGATGGCGCTTGGCTTGTTCATCCAGCTTTTTCCATAAATCTTGGTTTTTAACCGCAGAACCTGATGAAGTTCGCCAATTTTTCTTTTTCCAATTGGGCATCCACAAGGTAATACCTTGGCGCACGTATTGAGAATCGGTGTGTAAATCGACATGGCAGCTGCGCTTTAAGTTTTCTAAGGCACGAATGGCGGCTAACAATTCCATGCGATTATTGGTGGTGTCGCTTTCGCCACCCCAAAGTTCACGTTCAACTTGGCCATAGCGCAATAAAGCACCCCAGCCACCAGGGCCGGGGTTGCCTTTGCAAGCACCATCAGTGTAAATAATGACTTTTTTTAAAGCTGGATTGGGGTTGTTAGTAGTAGCAGACAATATTACTTCTCTTTCTGAATTTTTAAACTGGTTCGGGTTGGCGAGCTAACTGGCTGGGCTGGCAACCAACTAGGGCTGGGCTTTTTTACTATTGGACGTAGCGGGCTGCCCACACGTTTTTTAATTCGCAAAAGGTAAATACCTGCTAGCGGCCAATTTTTTTTACCTAGGCGCTTATCCAATGCTGCCAAACGCTCTAGGGGTTTTTGGTGATTACAAGGTGGACGGTGGAAGAAGAGCTGGCGTTCTTCTTGCTTTAAATCTAAAAACTCAAACCAGTCTAGTAGTTTATTTTGGCTAATAAATTGCGCCGATTTTAACACCTGCAAGGGTTCAGCCTGCAAGCCTTTGGGTAATAAACGCGTTAAACCCCACAAGCTGCGAGGGTTAAAACCGATGATAATTAGTTCGCCCTTGGGCAGAGTAACCCTTGCCGCTTCTTTTAAAAGTGCATGGGGGCGATCAAAAAACTCTAACGAATGGTGCAATAAAACCACATCCATTGAATCATTAGGTAAGGGCAGGTGTGAAGGGTCAGCAATTAAACAGCTGCCGTGTTCAGCCAAGTCAAAATTAGGCCGCCATTCCATTTGGTGTTTAATGGTGCAATTTTCTAGCAAAGGTTTAGAAGGGCAAGAGCCAACACTAAGCACATGGTAACCTCTTAGGCTTTCCATAATGGGTGCTAGGTATTCAGCTTCCACCTTTAATACTTCTTTACCTAAATGAGAAGCCCAAAACGTTTGCCAAGCTTGCCAAGTCAGGGTATTGGCCTGCAGTTCTAAAGCTTGGGTGTCTGAGTTTTGCAGATGCATAGCCGATGCCGTAAAGTAAAGTTAATGTTTTATAAGATTAACACAGCAGCCAGCCTATAACAGGAAAACACCATGCTTGAAGTTCACCCAATCACAGCTTTTAACGACAATTATATTTGGCTTATTAAAGCACCTAATCAGCAAAACTGTTGGGTGGTTGACCCAGGCGATGCAGCGCCGGTGCAAGATTACTTAACGGCCAACAATTTAAACTTAGAAGGCATTTTACTAACCCACCACCATTACGACCACATAGACGGTGTTACAAAGCTAGCTAAACAAGGTGTTCAAGTGGTGGGCTTTGCAAAAGATAGCCAGCGCCTACCTGCTTTAACTAAGCCTGTTGAAGAAGGCACTACTTTTGAGCTACTAGGCTACGCAGTTAAGGTTATGGAAGTACCGGGGCATACGCTGGGGCACATTGTTTATTTTATTGAAGGCAATGATAGAAAAGAAACCAACCAACCGTTGTTATTTAGTGGCGACACTTTATTTGCCGCCGGTTGCGGTCGCATGTTTGAAGGCACAGCAGAACAAATGCAGGCTTCGTTACAAAGTTTGGCCAATTTACCACCTGCTACTCAGGTGTTTGCTGCCCATGAATACACGCTAAGTAACCTTAAATTCGCCCTAGAAGTGGAGCCTAATAACGCTGCTTTACAAAACCGCATGACCCAATGCACCCAGCTAAGAGCCACACAGCAACCAACCTTGCCATCAACCCTTGCTGTGGAATTAGCCACTAATCCCTTCTTGCGGGTTACCCAGCCCGAGGTTTTGGCTTCACTAAAAACTCAGACTAAAGAAGCAGACTGGGCTAACTTAACTAACCCAGCCGAAGCCTTTAAACTGCTTAGAAGCTGGAAAGATAAAGCTTAAATTAGCGGTGAGTTACCAGTGTTCACTTGTATAGATGCAAGTCTAATGCGTAAAATGCATGGCCTTGTCTTACCTACTTAGATACCCAAATACGCTATGCGCCATACAATGATTGGTTTTTTACGCCCCTTGTCGTCATTACTTCTACCACTGGTGGCTGGTGGACTTCTTAGTCTGCAAGGGTGTCAAAGCCTGCCGCAGAGCTTCTCTTTGGGGAATAACGCGCCCAAAGCAGAGCAGTTGCAAGCTTGGAACCAGCTAACCGCCAGCCAACACTTGGCTAGCTACCGCCACTACAATGAAACTTCTGGCTTGGCAGCCTTGCTTAAAGAGCCTAGCAAAGCAGACTGGCGCTCATCGCAAGAACCTAGCCTGCCTGAATACGATTTATGGGACAGGCTGCGTGAAAATTTTGCTATGGATATTTCTAGCAATGACCCACGGGTGTTGGCGCAAATGGACTTTTATCGCCGCCACCCTCAATACATGGACAGGGTAGCGCAGCGTGCTAGCCGCTATATGTTCTATGTAATAGAAGAAATTGAACGCCGTGGCTTGCCCGGTGAACTGGCGCTACTGCCCATTGTAGAGAGTGCTTATGACCCCTTTGCCTATTCGCATGGCAGGGCTTCAGGCATGTGGCAATTTATTCCGGGAACTGCACGCCATTTTGGTTTAGAAAACAACTGGTGGTATGACGGTCGCCGCGACCTAGTGGCTTCAACCGATGCGGCGCTCACCTATTTAACCCAGCTGAATAACCGCTTTGACGACTGGCATTTGGCACTTGCTTCTTATAATACGGGCGGCGGCAATGTGAACCGTGCATTGCGCCATAACCGTAATGCCGGTGGTAATGGTACTTTTTGGGAACTCAAACTTCATTCAGAAACCCGTGCTTACGTACCTAAAATGATTGCTTTAGCAAGGTTAATTGCCGACCCTGAAGAACACGGCATGAACCTAACCTCCATAGCTAACCGCCCTTATTTTGCAGCCGTTGATACCCAAGGGCAGGTCGATTTAGCCATGGCCGCTCAGCTGGCTAATATCAGCATGAATGAGCTTTACCTGCTTAACCCAGGCTTTAGCCAGTGGGCAACCAGCCCCGATGGGCCACACCGCTTGTTAGTACCGGTTGAAAATGCAGAACTGTTTGCTGAAAACCTTAAAAAATTACCACCCAAGCAACGCATGAGTTGGCAGCGTTATCGGGTGAGTGCAGGCGATAGCTTATTAACCATTTCACGGCGCTTTAATACCACACCCAGTATGATTCGTGATGCCAACCAGCTGCGTGGGGATATTATTCGTGCTGGCCATGAATTGTTAATTCCTATTCCCAGCCAAGATGCACACCAATATGCATTAAGTGAAGACCAGCGCCAGCA
>JAAYGA010000075.1 GCA_012727935.1 Pseudomonadaceae bacterium
CCGCCGCTCTCTGGCTGGTCGCCAGAGTTAGCCTGCTTCATACGCTTAGGGTAAGGCTTTGAAAGTGGAAGTATACTTTCACGCATTGCTTTGTCAAGTGGCATGAGGTATGTGTGCTTCCCCTGAACAACTTTCTTTTTGAGTCTAGATTGATCAACACCTGCATCATCAACAGTTTTTTTATGTGCCCACTTGCCCTTGTAGAACACCTTAACTGCTTTTGAGCTAAGCCCTTTATATATCCAGTTTCCAGCCTGATAAACCCCACCATGATGACCTTGCTCTGGGTCAGCATAGGAAACCACCAAGCGTAGCCTTTTGTTTTTATTTTTAAGGAATCGCATTGCAATTGCTGCTATTTTTGAAACTGGGGTGACATGGCTTGTAAGCGCAATTCTTACAAGCTCGACACACTCATCTTGCTTTAGCCCAAATGGCTTTCCCATATTGTGATTTGCACCTCTGCCAAAAATCACAACACCTATAAACTTCCCATGTTCCCATGCACCAACCCTAACCAGCTTGCCCACTGGTAGGCACCCGCTATAATGCCAGTTCTCAACAGCATATTTCGCTGCCTCATGCGTTGCCCAGTCAACACGCAAATCATGCTTTGACATACTTCAGCCTTGAACTTCCAAACTGGTTTTCACATATTGCCACTGCCTGCTCAATCGTTTCACCATTTGTACAAAGCAGTGTTCCTGCCTTTCCATCATTTAAGCAAAAATGATAAACCTTCACACTTGTGCCTAATGACTTTGTTTCAAACCTGCTAAGGATGTTGCTGTTCTTTTGTTCATAGGTTAATGCTGACATTATTCAATACTCCGCAAATCAAACTCTGCACAACAGTGCGGGCAGCTCACCATTTTGGGGTCAAGCTGGTCAAGTTGGCCCTGATCTTCTTCACTGCCAGGCTGGAAGTCAGGCTCATCAAATATATTTGCCATCTCATCCAGTGAGAATCCGGTCAGGTCTAGGTCAAAATCCAGTGCCGCCAATTCGTCCAGCTCGATGCGCAGCATGTCGTTATCCCAGCCGGCATTAAGAGCTAGTTTGTTGTCAGCGATTACATAGGCTTTCTTTTGCGCATCTGTCCAGCCTTTCGCGCTGGCTACCGGAACCTGATCCAGCCCTAAACGCTGGGCAGCCATAAGCCGTCCATGACCAGCGATAATCATGCCAGTTTCGTCAACTAGAATTGGCTGAGTAAAACCCCACTCTTTAATGCTAGCTGCAATCTGCGTGACCTGTTCATCTGAATGGGTGCGCGAGTTGCGAATGTATGGGGTCAGCTCGGTTGTTTTGCGTAACCGCACGGTTAGCGCCGGCCATTTTGATGTGTCTTGCATTTTATCTCCCGTTTAAACCGCCCTATTTTGCCGCCTGTGCCATTTTCGCCCTATTGGCTAGGGCTTCCCTAATGTGCGCCTGCATTTCGTCTGTGTGCGTGCTCAGGATGCGTTTAGCGCATACCTGTTTATCTTGCCCGTCTAGTTTAGCGCATTTCCAGCGGATGTAGCAGGCGATTTTGTCGGCTTCGGTTTTCATGTTGCCATTTTGCCGCTGGAGCGGCCTAAAATCAAGTTTACTATGTAGTAGTTGATTATAGTTTTAACTATCTGTCGTAAGTCATTGATTTTAAAACCCTTAATGTAATAAATAGTATATATAGCATATAGTATATAATACATTTAATAAGGGCAGTAAAAAAATGCTTAAGGCTATTATTCCTTTTTTTGTGTTTTTATTTGTGTATTAGACGTTACTTTTTATATCTATACTTTTACTATGTTCACTATTTACTATAATTCGCTGTAAGCTAGTGTTTTCGCGGCCTCCAGCGTAGTGGTTGCCTGCTATTTTGCTAGTTTATTTAAGTTTTTTTAGTTCCGCTTTGTAATATTTTGATATTTCTTTCAGATCTTCGATGGTGTAACGCTTTGGCTCATGCGGCCCCTCAAGCCAGTCAACCTTGGCCTGCCCGATTTTCTTGATTAGGTTTATCCGGTAGTCAATCAGGTTTCCGCTCAAGTGGGTATTACAGGGTGCGCATTGCTTGTGATTGTTCAGCGGCTCGAATCTCAGCTCTGGATTGCCGCCTACCGACCTGTAGTGCCCTGCGTGATATTGGCCGGTGTGATGACGCTGGCAGCTAATGCAGGGCAAGCGCTCGTCACGCTTGCGTATGTATGCGTTAAACGCTGTCTGCGCACTCTTGAGCCAATAGCTGCGGTCATTGTCGCGCAACTTCTTCTTTCGCTCAGCGTGCAGTTTCTTTTCGGTGGCTTTTTTTATCTTTGGCTGATTGGCGAATTTGATAGCGTGGTCATAATTGCAGAATGTGCCAGCAGGAACGCTAATCC
>JAAYGA010000076.1 GCA_012727935.1 Pseudomonadaceae bacterium
GCTTAACCTCTATTTTTAGCAAAGTCATTCATAAATTCGATAAGCGCATCCACCGCTGCTTCGGGCACGGCATTATAAATACTGGCACGCATACCACCCACACTGCGGTGACCGGCGAGGTTTAACAAGCCAGCATCGTCTGCTTTAGCTAAGAAAAGCTTATCTAGGCTAGGGTCGGCTAAACGAAAAGGAATATTCATAATGGAACGGTTTTCTAAGGCATTAGGGTTGCTGTAAAAATCGTTACCATCTATAGCAGCATAAAGCTTGGCGGCTTTACGGCGGTTAATGGCGGCCATATTTTCCAAGCCACCCACTTCAGTTTTTAACCAATCAAAGACCAAGCCCGACAAGTACCAAGCAAAGGTGGGCGGCGTGTTGTACATAGAGGCATTTTCAGCACACACCTTGTAGCTAAACATGGTCGGTATTTCAGCTTTGGCTTGGTCGAGCAAATCATCACGTACTATCACTAGTGTTAAACCGGCAGGACCAATGTTCTTTTGAGCGCCAGCATAAATAAGCCCAAACTGGCTGACATCCATAGGCGTGCTAAGAATATCCGATGACATATCGCACACTAGCGGCACATCAGTCGTTGGCACGTAATCGAACTCTAAACCGCCGATAGTTTCGTTGCTGGTGTAGTGCAAATAAGCAGCATCTTGGCTGGTTTGAATTTCAAACTGACGCGGCACACGGGTTAAACCATCTACCCTGCTACTGCTAGCCGCTAGGTGAATGGGCAAATAACGCTTGCCTTCTTGGATGGCTTTTTCGCCCCAAATACCGGTATTAATGTAGTTAGCTGTACCGCCTTTGCCGCCTAGGTTTAAAGGCACCATAGCAAACTGGCTAGAAGCGCCGCCCTGCATAAATAACACTTTATAGTTGGCAGGAATGTTTAGCAGATCACGCAAATCGGCTTCGGCTTTTTCGGCAATGCTTACAAACTCATCGCTGCGGTGGCTCATTTCCATGACTGACAGGCCCTTGCCCTGCCAATCTAGCATTTCATCACGGGCTTGCTTTAATACTGCTTCAGGTAAGGCCGCTGGCCCAGCACAAAAATTGAATTTACGGCTCATCAGATTGCACTCTCAGTCTAAAATCTTGTGTAAAACACCTAAATTAATTGGCTGTAATGATACAGTAAAATACACCTTGTCGCTGCTAGGCGTTAATAGAAGAGCTAACTACCTTCTAAAATCAATAGCTGATCTGCCAAGGCATCGGCGTCGGCTTGCCTATGGGTTACAAGAAGCGCCACCCGACCGGAGTTTTTTATTTCACCTTGCAGCCACTTACCCGCCACTTGGCGCAAATCATCATCAAGTGCACTAAAAGGTTCATCTAATAACACCACGGGCATCGGCCTAAGTACACTGCGAATTAAAGCTAAACGCTGTTGTTGCCCGCCCGAAAGCTTGCTAGGTAAACGCTTTAACAAGGGGGTAACTTCTAATAAATCACAAGCTTTAAGTACTTGCTGCCACTCTGCTTGGCTGGGTTTTCCTTTAGCAAAGCCCAGTTTTAAATTGGTTTCTATACTGAGGTGTTCAAAAAAATTCTGCTGTTGAAATAAATAAGACACAGGGCGCTCTTCTGGTGGCAAATCTTGAATAGCCTGCCCCTTAACCAAAATACTGCCGGATGCAACGGGTAAAAAACCAGCAATCGCATTCAACAGCGTACTTTTACCACTGCCACTACCACCCATAATCACCACTAACTCACCCGCTTCCACCTGCAAATAGTGCTGCCAAGTTTGCTCGCCTAGCTTTAATTCAAGGTGATTAATTTTTAGCATTTAACTTCACTCTGAACTTCTCCTAAATTCGCAACCTAAGATTACGTGCCACTTCATCAATCAAGATTTTTGGAACCTGAACATCAGCTGCAAGTTTTTCCCAGCTAGCTACTTTTTCGATAGTTTCGTCAATAACACTATTAATAAAGTTACGATTGAAAAGCGAACTCATCCTTTCTAGTGAATAAAAATCTTCACGCACAAAATCATCGCGTTTACCGTTCAGGCTCATCCAGTGGCTATTTACCCACTTGCTACCAGGTTTATAGCTGTAAGCTAAATCATAAGCAGGTGCTAAAACCCACTTATTTTCTTGCAATACAAAGCCAAAGTTTTTTGCATGATCATCATGGTTGCGTGCCACAATATTGAATACCATACGCCGAAATAGCTGTTCAGCATCAACAGCAGATAATTTTAGCTTTCTCAACACACTAAACAACTCAGCGTAAGAAAAAGAACCTGGTTTTTTGTAATCAACATGTGCAAGACCATTTAACGTTTGCACATGAATTTTCTCATTACCCACACGATCAAAACGCTGAGTAACAAAGTGCCTGCGGTGACCTTCAGGCAGTAAATGGCAGGGCATCATGTCAATACCACAGTCTTTAGCCATCAAATAATAGACAAACTCCATCGCACCAAAACCAAGTGGATCGCCAAAAGTTTCTTGGTTTTTATTCTGCTCACTAACACCATCAAACTTCATTAAATAATGTGTAAAGCCTTCAGGTGCGGCTGCTTGTCCAGAATGAGCCTGAGTGAAGTCAGTATTAAATGCCAGCACCGCTTTTGGTCTTGCTCCGCCTGCGCTCATGCCTACAGATAGCAGTGAAAGCATTGCTTCTCGGTCATCTTGATTGTTTTTATTAAGTTCTACAGAAAAATCACTACGGGTATTTAAAATGTCTTGGGCAATTAAAACTAAGGAATTAACTTCCACTTGCTGTGACGCATTAAGACTTTGAATCTGTGTAGCTGGTACATATTCAAGCGCGCCCATACCACGCGTTCCGGTGTATTGTAGACGTTGCAAAGGCGTAATATCATTTGGCGATTTACCACGCATTGCCACCCAAGCATTCAGCACGGCATTACCAAAATCATCCGGCAGGGAATCAGCAATCAAACCAGGCAGGCCTTTAAAGGTATTAAAATCCAACTCCGGAAAGCTATAAATACGCTGTGCTAAAGGCATTTTTAATGGCGATAATTCAATACCTGTTTTAATAAAGCTTGGCTCATACTCAAAAACACCTAAGCCTGTCTGGGTATCGAAGCTGACAGCACCCACATCCTGCTGCTTAAAGCGCACCTTGATAACTTCCATTACCATTCAGACTTATCCTCTTCATCAGATTTTTTTTGACCTGAAGCACGTTGCCGCTGACGACCTTGCAACCGAGCAAGCTGGATAGGAGATATTTGTTGTTTAGGTAGAAAAATCTCTAAATGACTGGTTAGATTTAATGCTACTAAAATAGCTACAAACACCTCAAGCTGGGCTTTGCCTTTTTCTGCATTCATAACCTGCCTACGACTAATACCTACAACCTCAGCTACTTCAGCTTGGGTCATATTTTGATTTAACCGCGCTTGCTTTAAGCGCTCGCCTAGCTCTTCTGCAATAGCAGCTACTGACATTTCTGAGAGGTTCATAAAGTACCTTTAAACACACTTAACAACTCAATATTGCCACCTAAGTACAGAATATAGCACCTTATACAGACCGTCAAAGAGCATATGTGAACTAGGTGTAAAATTGATGTGAAACGAAACTTTCAGATTTTTGCGCTAAGCTTAGATTAACTCACTTCCTTTCCA
>JAAYGA010000077.1 GCA_012727935.1 Pseudomonadaceae bacterium
CTTAAATTTTAAGGTGGTTGATTATTGTCGCTACGTTGATGACATTCGCCTAGTAATAACAGCACCCAAACTTACTAAAGAATTTACACTTAAAACACTAACTGAGCAGGTTGCTAAAGCTGCTAATGTTTTCATTAGATCTAAAAAGCTAAATTTAAGAATTAACACAGCTAAAACCAAAGTCATTCCTTACCGTGGCAAACCTAAAGGTATTTCTAGTCAAGTTAATGAACAGCAAGGCAGTTTAAGTGGGCCACTTGGGCCGGAGCAACTCGACAATTTAATAAGCGAGTTAGAAACACTTTTAGTTCTCTCAACTGCTGAAAGTACCGATCAAGATACTTGTGAGCATAATCATACCCACAAGCGCAATAAACTGGCAGATATAGAGCGCAGCACTTTTGATGTGCGTGAAGATACCCTGCGCCGCTTTGCTGCTAATAAATTAGCCAGCGCACTAAAACTTAAGCGCCACTTTACCTCGCGTGAAGTGAATGAGCAGGGCAACCCTATTGCTGGTGAATGGGATTATTTGCAAGAACGTATTGCAAGAAGGCTAATTGCGGTTTGGAGTAAAGACCCAGCCCTAGTCTTGTTACTTAAAAAGGGTTTAGAGCTTTTCCCTAGCCCTAAACTACTTGAGCCTGTGCTGGAGCAGTTTGAAACCGTTAAACAGCGCCAAGATGAAAAGCAAACAGCCATTATGAATTACTGCTTGGCCGAAATATTCCGCCATTCTGCAACTGTCATTCATAAAAAAGACCCACAAGCCATACCCGCGCAGGCTGATGTAAATAGTTATTTTGAGGTTCTGCAAAATAAAGCGGCAAGTCTATTGCTTTTGGGTGAGGAAGCTTTCAATGAGTAATTGGAGTTTTTTGGCCGAACAAGCCCGCTTTTTATTGCTGGTACGTATGGATACCACGCTTGAAAGACCTGTTGGTGATATTAAGCAAGATTTAATATTCAAACTTGCCAAAGGCTTCAGAAACATAACGCTTCCTAAAAAGTTAGAGCGAAATGATATTAGCTTATGTCTTTTGCTAGCCAACCAACTGCTAGAAAACAACCAACCCTTATTACGCGCTGCACTAGAGCTTATAGCTAAACAAGATATAGCTAGTAATGCTCACCACGAAAAGCTAAAGCTTTTGACGCAAATCGCTACCCAAAACCCAGAACTAGCAGGCCAGCTTATTCAACAGGCACGCTTGCTAAAGACTGAATACAACTGGGTGTTTACGGATGAAATTGAAGGCTTAGCAGACAAAATCTACCTAGATATAGCACCTTCAAGAAAACCGCTTGAAAAAATCACTACCAAGCAAAGCCTAGTACAGCTGTTTATTCGGCCAGATAACCCTTTTGCTAATGAGATAATGGCCATAAAGCTGATGCAAGTATTGCTAGCAGAAGTCAAAACCGAGCCTGAGAAGCTAGAAAACAAACACATAGACTTGGCGAAAACTTGTGTTGAATTCAAAAAAGGTTATAGCGAAATACCCAAGTACCAACATTTTGATGAGCTACTAGAAGTTACAAAACTTGAAACACAACAAGCTTTAAGCAGGGACTTTTTAGAAGCCACCGACACTTTATCTGTAGAACAGCTAGTCTTACGCAAAGTTGCTTTTGTAATACGAGCCGGTCTAGCGAGTAGTAAAGACACCACTGGCTTTGGGGTAAACATACCACCCAAAGCCGGTTACAGAGGGTTAAAGTCTACCCTAGCTAAACGCCAAATAGGGCTTTACACCACGCCAGAATCTTTAGCTGGCGAAGGCGCACAAACTTCTGGCTGGCTAACCACCTTACTAACTAAGTTATTGCGCTGGCCTGGAATTCGCGCCAATGAGCAGGGCTACCGCTGGCCAGAAACACTAGGGGTAAGCGATGTTCAAAAACTGCTTAAAGAGCGCCTAGAGCTATTAAAAACAAACTACTGCCAGCTTTCACAAATGCCCACATTGCCCGAACTTGTTTCGCCCCATTGGGAAGAAAGTAAAACCGACCTAAATGTTGTTATGGTGCAATCAAAACTGCCTAAGCAAGCAGATTTTAGTGGTGATTTATACTTAAGCAGCCCCCAGTACCGCAGCCAGCACCGCCAACATTTTGCCGATGTAGCCCAGCTAACAGTGCAGCATATTAAAGCAGAAAATCTACAGGCAGATTTAATTGTGTGGCCAGAGCTAGCCGTACATCAAGATGATATAGACCTACTCAAGCAACTTGCACAAAAGACCCACGCCATTATTTTTGCAGGGCTAAGTTTTATACCCAATACTAAGGGAAAAGCCATAAATACCGCTATTTGGCTAGTACCGCCCAAACATAACGGCAACAACAGTAATTTAATTATGCGCTTTCAAGGCAAGCACCACATGACAGCGCTAGAAAAAGACCAAGTGCAACCTTGGCGGCCTTACCAGCTTATATTAGAAC
>JAAYGA010000078.1 GCA_012727935.1 Pseudomonadaceae bacterium
CAGTCGCCGCCACTGTTTACGGTGGGGGAGGAAAGTCCGGGCTCCACAGGGCAAGGTGCCAGGTAATGCCTGGGAGGCGTAAGCCTACGGAAAGTGCCGCAGAGAATAAACCGCCGATGGCTGCTTTCTTTTGAAAGCTTCACAGGTAAGGGTGAAAAGGTGCGGTAAGAGCGCACCGCGCGGGTGGTAACACACCGTGGCAGGGTAAACCCCACTTGGAGCAAGACCAAATAGGAATCCATTAGGCGTGGCCCGCGCTGGATTCGGGTAGGTTGCTTGAGCCTTGGAGCGATCCACGGCCTAGAGGAATGACTGTCCACGACAGAACCCGGCTTACAGGCCGGCTTCCGCCCTTATTTTTTTGCTTATCTTTGAGTTCATTATGCCCACAAACACGCCAACGGCTGCACCCAATGTACATTTAACTGTACTTTTAGAAGAAGCCGTTGCTGCTTTAGTGACTCGCCCAGAAGGCCGTTATGTGGATGGTACTTTTGGTCGGGGCGGCCATAGTCGTCATTTATTAGAACAATTAACGCCAGAAGGCCGTTTATTGGGCATTGATAAAGACCCACGCGCCTTAGAAACTGCAGCCCAACTTGCAGAAGACGATGCGCGTTTTGCGGTGTGTCATGGCTCTTTTATTCAACTAGCCGAGTTTATGCAACAACAAGGCTGGGCTGGTGTTGATGGAATTTTGCTAGATTTAGGCGTTTCTTCGCCACAAATTGACGATGCTAGCCGTGGCTTTAGTTTTATGAACGATGGCCCACTCGATATGCGTATGGACATTAGCCGTGGCCAAAGCGCCGCCGAGTGGCTTGCCAAAGCGCCTGAAGTTGAAATTAGTGATGTATTATTTCACTTAGGTGAAGAGCGCCATTCACGCCGCATGGCACGCGCCCTAGTTAAAGCCCGCCAAGAAGAACCCATTACCCGCACTAGCCAGTTAGCTGAAATTGTTAAAGTGGCTAACCCTAGCTGGGAAAAACACAAACACCCTGCCACCCGTGCTTTTCAAGCCATACGCATTCACATTAACCGTGAACTAGACGATTTAAAAGATTTGCTAGACCAAGCGATGGATTTATTATTACCCGGTGGCCGCTTAGTGGTTATCAGCTTTCATTCTTTAGAAGACCGTATAGTAAAACGCTTTATGCGGGATGCGGCACGTGGTGATGCACATTTGCCGCACGATATGCCTTTTCGCCAAGATGAACTTAATCAAACTTTGAAGCTGGTCGGCAAGGCCATTAAGCCTTCAGCTGCAGAAGTTGAACGTAACCCCCGATCACGAAGTGCTGTTATGCGGGTAGCGGAAAAGCTTAACAAGGTTGACTAAGTGAGGCGCTATGCTTTTTACAGCACTCAATAAATACTACCAATTTTTAAAACTTGTGGTGCCTCTATTGAGGCATTATTGGTTATTAATCTTGGTAGTTTTTTGCTTATTAGTAACCGCTCACTGGCTTATTCAAGTCACCCATCAGTCCAGAAGCCAACACGTTCGCCTACAAACCTTGGAAGGTGAAAGGGATGCCTTGCAAGTGGAATGGGGGCGTTTGTTGTTAGAAGAAAGTGCCTTGGTTTCCTCTGCTCGCTTAGAACACTTAGCACGTCAAGAGTTAGGTCTGCGCCTGCCAGAAGGCAATAATCTGCAAATTAAACGGGTTATTCAGCCATGAATAACGGGGTGGTTTCACCTTGGCGTTTACGTTTGGTGGCCGGTGTTTTAATTCCTTTACTACTACTGCTAGTGGGGCGCTTGGTGCAGTTGCACCTAGTTGATCGTGAGTTTTTAAAACACCAAGGTGATGTGCGTACTTTGCGTGTTGAACCCATTCCTGCCCACCGTGGCATGATTACCGACCGTCACGGTGAACCGTTAGCCATTAGTTCACCAGTGGCAACCCTTTGGGCTAACCCAACCCAGATGCCACAAGATGGCCCACTTTTAAATGCGCTGGCCAAGGCATTAGACGAATCGCCTAGTAGCTTTTTTACCCGTTTGAACCGCTATGCTAACCGTGAGTTTATGTATTTAAAGCGGCAAGTAACGCCCGATGTTGCTGAAGCAGTCATGGCATTAAAAGTGGCAGGGGTTTATACCCAAGATGAATACAAGCGTTATTACCCAGCCGGTGAAGTGGCTGCACACCTTGTTGGTTTTACTAATGTTGATGAGCAGGGGCAAGAAGGGTTAGAGCTTTCTTGGGAGCATTGGTTAAAAGCCACGCCGGGTCGCAAAAGGGTTTTAAAAGATTTAAAAGGCCGAGTCGTGCGTAACCTTGCGGTGTTGCAGCCGCCTAATGCGGGTAAAACTTTAACGCTAAGTTTAGATATGCGTTTGCAATATTTGGCTTACCGTGAATTAAAAGCCGTTGTTGACCAGCACCAAGCCGTATCGGGCAGCATTATTTTATTGGATGCGCGTACCGGTGAGGTGTTGGCGATGGTGAATCAGCCTGCTTTTAACCCTAATAATCGTAGCTATTTAGACCCTTCACGCTTGCGTAATCGGGCTTTGGTGGATGTGTTTGAACCCGGTTCAGTCATTAAGCCGTTGAGTGTTGCGGTGGCCTTACAATCGGGCCTTTTTAAAGCCGATCAGTTGATTAACACTGCGCCCGGTAGAATGAACTTGGCAGGGCAAAACATTCGTGATGCCCGTAATTATGGCGAAATAACCCCTGAAGGCATTATCGTTCATTCCAGTAATGTGGGCGTTTCGCGGATGATTTTAGAGCTGCCTGAAACGATGCTGGTTGATTATTATGGCGAACTGGGTTTTGGGCGCTCTACCGGCACGGGTTTTCCTGGTGAAGCTTCGGGCGTGTTACCCGGTGGTTTTGGTATTAGTAAAATTAAACGCGCTACCTTGTCTTACGGCTATGGTTTATCGACAACCCTAGGCCAGTTAGCCCAAGCTTATATGGTGCTGGCAGACCAAGGGCGTTTACACCCCTTGTCTTTGTTAAAAGTTGATTTGCCGGTGACGCAGCAGGTGTTTGACCCAGCCGTTGTTGCTGATGTATTAAAAATGATGGAAAAAGTAGTGCAGCCCGGTGGCACAGGCACACGCGCCGCCATTAAAGGGTATCGGGTGGCAGGCAAGACGGGCACGGTGCATAAGCTAGGGCGAGATGAAGAAGGGTATGATTCGGGTGAATACTTGGCCACCTTTGCTGGCATAGCACCGGCAAGTAACCCACGTTTAGTGGCGGTAGTGGTAATTGACAGCCCTAAGGGGCAGGAATATTTTGGGGGGCAGGTGGCTGCGCCCGTGTTTAGTCGTGTGGTGGGTCATGCGTTAAGAATACTGGATGTGCCGCCTGATGATTTACAACAGGTTGATCAAGGGGTAAAAAATCCGTGAGTCTTTTAAAGCTAAGCCAAGCTCGCCAGCTGGTTGATTGGTGTATTTTATGGCCAGATTTAGCCAAGGTTTTACAGCAGCAGCCCCTAGCCACCCAGCCTTTTTTTCGTTTAGTGCATGACAGCCGCTTGGTTGAAAAAGGTGATGTTTTTTTTGCTTTAAACGGGACTCAGCAAAAGGGGTTAGCTTTTGTAGAAGAAGCTTGGCAGCAAGGGGCTTTGTTGGCAGTCACTGAAGGCGATTTAGCCTTAGAAAAACAAGCGCAAGGCTGGTTGTTGACCCTGCCTAATTTAGCGGCACGCTTAGGCCAGCTGCTAATAGTTAACACCCAAGCGCCGGTGCAAACCATAAGAACACACGCTATTACCGGCACTAATGGGAAGTCTTCGGTGGCGCATTATTTGTGCCAAGCTTGGCGGTTATTGGCTAGGCGCACAGCTTTGGTTGGCACGCTGGGTAATGGTGAGCTAGATAACTTGCAGACGGCAACCCATACCACTCCTGATTTATTTACCCTGCACCAGTTGTATGCTGATTGGGCTGCCCAAGGAATAACGCAAGTTGCCTTAGAAGCCTCGTCTCATGCCTTAGACCAAGGGCGTTTAGATGGCTTGCGGATGACCAGCGCCATTTACACCAACCTAACCCGTGACCATTTGGATTACCACGGTTGTTTTGCTGCTTATGTGGGTGCCAAGCAACGTTTGTTTTTGCGTCCTGAACTAGAAGTTGCGGTCATTAATGCTGATGATGCGGTGGGGCAAGACTGGTTGGTGGCATTGCAAATGGCTGGGTTACACAACCCTAGCGCACCGCCTAAAAAGCTATTTAGCTATAGCCTGAAACCGGCGCTGGCTTTAGGTTTAGAACAAAATTCAGGTTTAGAA
>JAAYGA010000079.1 GCA_012727935.1 Pseudomonadaceae bacterium
TCAGAGCATCCTTGCTTACTTCGACCGACTAGGCACTAGCAACGGACCAACCGAAGCGATTAATAGCAGGCTAGAAAACTTACGAGGCATAGCACTGAGCTTTAGAAATTTAACTAACTACATAGCAAGGTGCTTGTTAGAATCGGGTGGGTTTAAAAAGCAGCTACACCCTTAAATGCGAAGAGTCCATTATGTACTCTAAAGGCTGCTAATTGTTATTTATTGCGCGTTCATTGTCAACTGCATGAGTCCTATCATTCGCTACTCCCTATTTAGATAGAGGTGTAGCGTGGATGTTGCCTTTGCTTTCGGGCTTTCAGTGAAGTTAAAACGTGTAGAGCTGGGTATGAATCAAGAGGCGCTTGCTTTTGAGGCTGGTATGGCACGTTCTTTTGTCTCGGGCATCGAGCGGGGGACGGCTAAGGCTTCTATAGATTCGGTTTGGAAGTTATCACAAGCGTTAAGGTGTAGGCCGTCTGATTTGTGGTTGGTAGCAGAACGCTTGTATTTTGAGCAGAAAAAGTCTTAAATTTTCTAGTAGTATACTTTCAATTAGTGAATACCACCCCCCTCCCATTTTTTTTCTATCAATCAATAAAAAACCCTAGTGCCATTCTACTTGTATCAGTAGTCGTTGCTGTTTTATTCAGGTGTTGAGTAAATAATAGTTAAGGGGCTATAGAGATTAAAAACTGGCTGGGTACGGAAACCCCGTATAACATATAAGCCATGAATAAAGAAATTGATTTAGAAACCATTGCTAATGCCATAGAATTAGATGCTGGTGAGACTATTCCTGAGCTGCGTCAAGCTTTAGCTGAAGCACAGTCTATGCAAGGGCGCATCACAACACCAGAGCAAATTTTAGTTCGCCAAGCTAGAGAACGTACTGGGTTAACTCAGACTCTTTTTGCACATCGTATTTCAACACCGGTTGCGACTCTTCGTGATTGGGAGCAAGGCCGGTTTACTCCACCGGGTGGTGTATTGTATTTATTGCGTTTGCTTGCCAAGCATCCAGATTTATCGAATGAGCTGGTTAATTAATGTTACCTATGCCTAGAGATCAGTAGGTTTATTTATTAACCAAGTTCCAGTCAATGACCTGTTGTAAGGGTTAGGAAATACCACTCGCTCATCACCTGCCTGCCACGGCTGAAATTTAACCATCACTTGTTGAAACTTTGGGTGGTCTAGCCAGTCTTTTAGCCAAGCTTGCAAATAAGGATAAGGCAGGCTGTAAAACACGCCTCTATCCACATGGGCGAACTGGCGCACAAAGGGCATAATGCCAATATCGGCAAGGCTAATAGTATCGCCTAGCAGGTATTTGTTTTTAGTCAGCAGTGTTTCTAAGCTTTGTAAAAACACTTCACCCTTTTGGCGGTAGTCTTGCTGGGTAAACTCTGGGTAACGGTCAGCGTATTTGTAGCGGTCAAGCCAGAGCTTAAACTTGTTATCATTTTGGTCAATAAGTACTTTGGCGCTGGCTAAGTCAGTGTTTAATAAACCTTGCGGGTCGTGTTGTTCTAGCGCCCATTCTAAAATTTCTCTGCTTTCTTCTATAACTTGCTGCTGGCTGCCGTCTGGGTTGATTAACTCTAATACTGGAACCGTGCCTTTGGGGCTAATTTCTAGCATTGGGGCAGGTTTGTTTTTCAGTACTATTTCCCGCAGTTCGACTTGGAGTTCAGCAAACAAAATACCTAATCGGGCACGCATGGCATAAGGACAGCGGCGAAAAGAATACAGGCGATGCAGTGAAACGGTCATTTAGGCTACCTACACATTGAACTAATTTAACAAAACGCTCTGTAAGCTTACCACCAATGACTCTAACCAAGCTTCTAGGCTAACTGCACCTGGGCGCACCAGTGGGTCGATTACCCAAGCTTTTTGGCCTTGTTCAGCACGGTTAGTTATTACTAAATCCGCCTCTTCTTGTGCAACTAAGGGTAAAACCGTGGCTTGGGCTAAGGGCATTAACTTGTCATCGGTTAGCGCCAGCGAATTAATGTTTGCTATTAATAAAAGCTCATCAACTTTTAAAGCCATTTGCTGCACTTGGCGCAGGGCTTGTTGGCGGTTGTTGCTTATTTGTTCTGCCGCTTCTGGCCACAGGCGGGTTAAGTCTCTGGCAGCAATATTAATCATTAGCAGCAGGTTGTTGCTGTCTAGCCAAAAATAATCAGGTTCGCTAATACCTTGCCGTTGACTAATACCTGCCCCGCCTGGGGCTATTTCTTGGGCTAAATCTATAGCGATTAAACGAATGTTTTTTTGACGTAGTAAGGGAAAAACAGCCAGTTCTGGCATAACCGCTTCAAGGGTTAAAACTGCATCAGTATACGCCAGCTCATTAGCTGCAACACGGTTTAACCAGGCCGGAATACGGTTAATGGGTAAACGCTTGGGTGGTAAATAAATAACTTCAATTTTTGTTGATTCTAATAAAGCTGAGGCAATTAAATGAGTTACAGGTGCAGTGGTTGTAACACTGAGTTGAGTGGTTGTTGGCTGCTGCTGATTAACCGCACAGGCAGGCAGGGTTAGCATGGATAACACCAGTGCAAAAGTAAGTATTAAAAAATTAACGTGGCGCTTCATGCTAAAGACCTCCAACGGCGTATAACTAAGGAAATAACAAACCCTAAACAAGCCACCAGCACGATTGCTGCTCCTGAGGGAATGGGTAGTGCGCCAGCCATGGGTAATAAAATACCCAGCAAACAGCTGAGTGTGGCAAAAACAATCGACAACCAGAAAAACTCTCGTCCTGTACGGCTAATCATTCGGGCAGAAACAGCGGGCACCAGTAGCAAAGCACCCACTAAAATAGAGCCAATAATTTTGACTGAAGCCACGGTAATCAGCGCAATGAGCAAGACAAACACATAATCGAAAAAGCGCACCTGTATGCCTCTTACCTTGGCTAAATCTGGGGCTAGGCTGCTAATTAAGGCGCGGTTGCCGCTGAATAACATTAAGCCGATACAAACAATGGCTAAAAGCAGCATAACCAATAAGTCTTGGTCTTTTACGGTTAGAATTGAGCCAAACAGCACGTTTTCTAAAATATGCACATTGACCTTTTTTGCCACGTATAAAAGTAAAGAAGCACCCAGTGCGATAGCAAAAGCTAAAAATACGCCCACTAAAGCATCGTAAGGAATTTGAGTGCGGCTTTTAATCCAGTGCAGCAAAATGGCAAAAACCACACAAAAAGCAAATAAGGCGGCTAAAGGTTGAGTGGCGGGTTCACCTAACAAAATTCCTAAAGCCACACCCGTTAAAGCGCCATGCCCGACGGCTTCTGAAAAGAAGGCTAGGCGTTTAACCACCACCAAAGGACCTAAAGCACCCAATAAAGGGCCTACTATTAAAGCAGCAACCAGTGCATTGGTTAGAAAGCCATAACGAAACATTTCTGGTAAATAACCCGCTTGTTGTAATCCAAACACCAGTTCACGCAAAGCATCCATTAGGCTTGGTCTCCTTGAATGTACAGGCCGTTATCTACACACCAAACTTGGTCGGCATGTTCGGCAACCCAAGCTGGGTCGTGGTGAATGACTAACAAGGTAGCGCCTTGCTGTTTAAGCTGGATTATTTCTTGATTGATTAAGGCTTGCGCTTGTAGGTCTAGGCCGGTCATGGGTTCGTCTAAGCACCAAAATAAAGTATTACGTTCTAAGGCTTGGGCAAACAATAAACGCTGACGCTCACCACCCGATAATTCACCTAAGCGCAAATGCCCTTTAGCTTGCATACCAACTCGCTGTAATAATTCCTGCACTTGTTTTAAATCTGCCGCTTTGCGCCAACCAAAAAATGCGCGTCTCGTTAAGCTGGCTAATATGAATTCCTGAGCGGTAATGGGTAAAGAAGGTTCAAAAGCGGTTTGCTGGGGAACGTAAGCTATTTGCCTTGGGTTGTTTTTTGTTTCATTAGAAGCTTGCCAATGGCGTTCAATGCGCCCTTGATGAGCAGCCAAGCCTAAAATTGCTTTTAATAAAGATGATTTGCCTGAACCATTAGCACCCGTAATAGCGTGCAGCTTGCCTGGGCTAAAATAGGCATTAATTTCAGGTAAAATTTGAACGCCATTAATGGCTAGGCTGACATTTTTTAATTCAATTGCAGGACCCATTAGCTGTTCGCCTTAGCAGCTAGGGTTAAGGCTTCTACTAAGGTAGAAAGGTTGTGTTCCATTTCTCGTATCACTTGATCGGCATCGTAATCGCCGTGAGTCATGTGCGAAAAATGATAAATCTGAATGCCTGTGGCGGCTTCTATTACATCAACATAGCGATTATCCATATCTAGCTCGGTAAATAAAACTTGGATATTGGCATCGTTAATGCGCTGTATGGTGGCTTGTAATTGGCTAGCACTGGGTTCAACACCGTGGGCAGGCTCAATCACTGTATCCACCCCAATACCAAATTCTTGCAGCAAATAACCGTAAGCATTGTGGGTGCTGGCAATGCGTATTCCACTTAAATTCACATCCAATAGCTGGCTGCGGTAGGTGTTTTTTAATTGCCGTAATTCACGGGCATAGCGCAGTGCATTTTGTTGAAAATAACTAGCATTGCCAGGGTCAAGTTTTCCCAATTCAACAGCTATGGTGTAAACCTGACGTATTGCAGCATCAATTGAAACAAAACTGTGCGGATTATAGTTGGCGTTACCTCGCCCAGAAGATAAAAGCGGTACATCTTTATTGGCATTAATAAGGGTTAGGTTGGGTAGCTCTAAACCCTCTAAGGCATTCACCGCAAACTCATCATGGCCTATGGCATTTAAAACCAAGGCATCCATGCTGCTTAAACGCTTAATATCGGAAGGTTGTAACTCGTAGTTATGTGGGTTAAAACCGCTGGCAATTAAAGGCAATAAAGTTGCTCTATCACCCACCACTTGCGCGGTATAACTGTAATAAGGGTGTAAAGTTATGCCCACCACTAGCGGCTTGGCAATTGCCCAGCTGGGTAAAATAATAAACGCCAGCCAAATAAGGGATTTGGTTAAGCCTTGATTAATCGAACATTGACTCATTGGTTATTATCCATTCTTAGCCAACTGCTAAGTTCATTGCAGGTGTGGGGATTTTCTATTAATTCTGGTATAAAAAATATCGCTGGTGGTGTGTTTGCTTCTAATCTAAGTACAAAAGCAGCGTTCGATTTAGGCTGAGCTAATAAAAAACAACCTTGGCTTATGGCTTGCCAAGCCTCAAAATCTTGCCCTACAAATACGGGTAACAATGCCTGTTCGGTTAAATTGGCTAGCTTAAGCTCTTCTGCACCTAAAATATCTTCCATAAAAGCGATTTCATCAGCAGCAATGGATAGCTCTAAAAGCAACTGCCGCTGTGCGGTATTTAAGCTGGCTGAAGGTTCAGTTAAGGTTACAGGTGCTTGCCTTGCCCAAACCCCCAGCCCACCTAAAAGCAAAACCGCTAAAATAAATAAGGTCACCCAAAAGCTTTCTAGGCGACCATCATCGGGACGAACCACTTCCACATTAAAATTCGACCTAGAACTCAACATAATCAAACTCGGCTGGGTCTTCGTGGCCAGCATCAAACTGGATATAAAACTCACCTTCTGGCCAGTCGAATCGAGCCACTGAGCTACCGTCAGTGACACTGCGAGCCAGTTCTTCGTCTTCATAAGAATAAATAACCACTTCTTGCCCTTGGGCTAAAGTGCCGTCACTAAAACCCACCTGACAAGCAATTGCTTTGCCATCACGGCTACAGTCCATAACTGGGTAGTGCGCCCAAGCTGTAAAAGAAGTAGCAGCTAGCAACAACAAGCCACTTTTAAATAATTGTTTAGTCATGGTGGGTTCCTTAATTTAATTAACTTAATTACTGAGGTAAAACTTCAAAAGTTAAGTGGTAGTTAACCCCTGCGGCATCGGCTAATGGGCTGTTAATGTCTTTACGCATACTGGTCATTAACAAGTGCGGGCCAACGACTGTGGGTTTAAAAGTAACCACGCCATTTTTGTCAGTTTTTAAGTTCATCGGATTGCGGGAATTACGCCAAGCCGTACCGTGGGGCGTAATCTCTATATCTAAATTAGCTAAAGGCTCACCATCAAAGGTGAATTTAAAGCGGGCATTTTCTTTTGCCACCACATCACTTGGGTGGGTTAAAGGGTGTAACTCAAAACCCTTGCCGGTTGCTTCAAGTACCTTATTGCTGGGTGCTTTTTGGGTAATATAAAAAGTAGACAGGGTTTGCACTGCGGTGGTCTTAACATTTTTAGCGCCTTCAGGAATTTCGGCTTCTTGCTTATTAGCAAAAATACGCCGACTGGTATTGCGGGCACCAATTTCATAGGTGGTGACATAACGCTGCTGACCACTCATTTCTATTTTATAAGTACCGTCGGTATCAATTTCTAAATCAAACACACTACGGCGTTTGCCTTTAAAGTAAGGGCCAATACGCTGACGGTCACCCTTTGGGCTATAAATGCTAACGCTGTCTAGCCCCAGCGGTTTATCAAAAGTGAATACACCATGCGCTACTGTGGCATCTACCGTTACCCAAAAAGATTCTTCTGTAGAAAGGCTAAATTCACTGGGCAGCATCCAGACAGGATGAGCTTGCACACTAGGCGCTAGCAAAGCTAACGATAAGGCTGCAGCACCTAACCAAGTTCTTTTTTTCATGTAAAACTCCTTAATTACTTACTTTAATGGTCATGCTGCCTAATTCTTCAGCAGCCTTAGTGGTATAAACCTGATTACCCTTACCTTCGCCTAGCGTAATGGTTTGGCGAACCCAACTACGGCTGCCGTGTTCGCGTGATGCTTCAATATTAATAATGTACTGACCGGCAGGAACCGCTTCACCTTGTTGGTTGGTTGTATCCCATTTAACTAAATGCTTGCCAGGACGACGGGTAGCGCCAGTAACACTGTCTAATTCACCTTGGTCATAACGCCCTGCTTTACGCCACCAGCGGCGCATGTCTTTTAGCCAGTCGGCTTCTTTGCGCCACACAGCCACTGTTTTTATGGTTTGCTCTTGGGCATCTTCTACCCAAACAGCCACGTAAGGGCGGTAGTTCATCGAGCCTTCACTAACGGGCAGATTAACTTCAACACTCACTTCTGCAGCTGTGGCATAAGGTAGGCTAGCTAAACCACAAAGTAGCAATGCAGCTAGCTGTTTTTTTAATTTAATTGTGTGACTCATGACAGCATCCAAAAATAAAGAACTAACATTAATAAAGTCCCAAAACCGCTGAGCATTAAGGTGCGGCTGCGGCGCTTAGGGTGAAACAAAACCAACCAAAAACCGGTTAAGGTGAAGAACAAAATAACCACGGCCGACACGTCAATAAACCAACTCCAAGCCTTGCCGCTATAGCGCCCCATGTGCAAATCATTAACCACTGCCATCCAACCTAAGCTTTGGTTTTCATACCAAACGCGTTGTTCTTCTGGAAAAACTTCAACAGAGGTATAGCCGCCTGGGCGCTTCACATCTAATAAAAGCAAAGACTCATCGGCAAACCATTGCACACTTAGCTCGCCACCTAATAAGCCTTCATGTTGTTTTAGCCACTGCCAAACTGCCTGCCCTTGTGCTGCCAAGTTAGTGGCTTCAAAAGCCATACCATCAAACTTTTCAGCCAAAGCTAACTCCACCTCTTGCGAGGCTTGTGGTGTAGGCAACCATTGGCGGTTATTTAATGTGATGCCAGTTAGGGTGAAAAACAGCAGAATAAACAGCATCAGCATCGAGCTATAAGCATGCAAAGGACGAACCCAGCGCTGGCTGCGTGAGAGCTTGTATTTAGGGAGAGTAAAACCTTTCATAACCACCAACTAAGCAATGAGAACGATTAGCACTTAAATTTAATGGCGAATCTTAACGCCATCAAGAAGCAAAATCAAATGGGACTCACTATCAATTGCAATTTAGTTTGAGGTGGGTCAGTAAGAGGAACTTAGAAAAAGAACTTAGAAAAAGAAAGTAAGAAAGGTTGGAAGTAGTAAAGGAAAGCTAAAAATAGAGTTAAAAAAACAACTAGCTAAAAGATTAGCTAGCTATGGCTCAATAAATTGGAGGTGCAGTATGGCAGGCAAGAGCGACAATCCGTGTCGCTAGGCTAGCTAAATGACGCTAGTTTTCTATTTGCATGATTTATAGCTGGCAGTTAGGGATTCGGCCAGCAGCTTGGGCTTGAAGGTAATGCTCATTTGCTTTTGGCATTTCTTTTTGTAAATCTTTAATTCGATTGTCGCTAGAAGGGTGGGTTGAAAGCAGTTCTGGCTGACTATTACCGCCGCTTGCTTTAGCCATATTTTGCCATAGGTTAACGGCTTGTTGAGGTTCAAAGCCGGCTTTTGCCATTAGTTCTAAACCAATAATATCGGCTTCACTTTCCTGAAATCGACCAAAAGGCAAAACGATACCCACTTGAGAACCCATACCTAACAAAGCAAATAACTGTTCTTTTTCTTGACTAGGTTCGCCGCTAATTTTATAAGCTAAATCTAAACCTTTTTGGCTAGCAAAAGTTGTAGAAACTCGCTCGTTACCGTGTTCAGCCAAAACGTGCGCCAGTTCATGCCCAATAACTGCTGCTAGTTGATGCTGATTATTCGCAACCTTTAACAAGCCAGTATAAATACCTACCTTACCGCCTGGTAAAGCAAAAGCATTCACCTGCTCAGAGTCGAATACCACAACTTCCCAGCTACTAATGCCATATTTGGCAGGCACTTGAGCAATAACTTGGTTAGCGACACAGTTCACATAATCGCTAGTCTGAACGTTTGTTGTTGCGGGAGTTTCTGCTTTCATTTGCACAAAAGATTGTACGCCCATCTCATTAATTTCAGCACTAGGGAAAAGCTTAAACTGGTGGCGACCCGTGGGAGAGCTGCCACAGGCAGTTAATAAAGCGGCGCTAATACTAACGATTAAACCGGTTCTCACCCAGTGACTAAACTTGGGCTTAAGGGGCGTTTTTTTAGAAAACAATTGAGTACAAACATTGGTAGATGGCATAGCTAAAAACCTATGATTAGGAAGTTGAGGCACAGAGTTTAAGCTGAACCTCAAGAAAAGTAATCAGCATTATAGAAATGCTTATTTTTTTGAATTTAACTGATGACAAGGTTAGAATCTTGCCCGTAGAGCGGAAACCGTGGTTCTGCATTTTGGAAGTTAGCTTCCACACTTAACTATCAACCGGGCCGGGCCGGCTCTTATTTGTTTAAAGAGCCAAGAAAGGCTCAGTGGAGTTTCAGTTGATTGTTTTAAGTCCTATCAAACGCCGTCTTCTTTATGTCAGCATCTTCGAACTTCTTGGTATTCTCTTCTCAACACTGCTTTTAATGGCGATTAATCAAGGTGATATGCAAGAATCCTTACCTGTTGCGGTTATTATTTCTACTGCCGCAGTTGTTTGGAACTTTATTTATAATACTGGCTTTGAAGCTTGGGAGCAGCGTAGGCAAGTTTTAGTCCGCACTTTTAAGATACGCACCTTGCACGCAATAGGTTTTGAAGGGGGGCTTTTATTAATTTGCCTACCACTTTATATGCTGTGGTACGGCGTAGGTGTGTGGACAGCCATTAGCATGGAAATAGCCTTACTGGCTTTTTTCTTGGTCTATACTTTTGTGTTTACCCTGCTGTTTGATCAAGTGTTTGCTAGGCACAATTTACAAAGCTGAACCGCCCATTCCAGCCTGAGATATTCAGCTTCACTACAAACCCCTTTGCCATTTTTGCCTAAGTGTAATCCGGTCTGGGGTGTGAATAGCAGCATTTAGCTGGGCTAAAATTTTCTCTTTATCTGCCCTAAAAGGGAAGTTCGCTAGCATCCCAATTAAGCAATTTTCCTGTTTTGTTTGGCCTAAGATTTGCACCAACATTTAAAAGCCGTTTGGCAGTTTGTTCTGGTGTTTGTAATTGGCCTTCAGGCAGGTTTTTTTGGAAAGGTTCAGATAAAGGTGTATCCGTTGTACCCGGATGAATGGTTACAATACTGGCTGTTTTGTTCATTCTAGCAACTTCAATACTTAAGTTTTTAACTAACATATTCAACGCTGCTTTAGTCATTCTATAGCTATACCAACCACCTAGCGCATTATCAGTTATGCTACCAACCTTGGCACTTAACACTAAAACTTTTACTTTTGGTGTTTTAATTAAATAGCGATATAAAGCACGTAAATAGTGTGCAGGAACAGTGACATTGCTATGAAACCTCTGTGCTAATAACTCACTATCTAGCTGCAGTAATGTTTTTTCTGGCATAGCCTTAGCATCGTGCAAAACACCATTACAAATAAAAATAGTGTCTGGCTGATATTCAAGTGCTAGCCCTATTTGCTGCTGACTAGAAAGCTGGGTTTGTAATTCATCTTGAAACCAATGTAAAAGCTGATCTTTACTAAAATTATCTGGCCTTGTTTGACGGCTAATAATGCTAACAAGCACACCTGCTTTAATGGATTCATAAGCAATGGCTTGGGCAATTTGACTAGACCCACCAATAATAAGCACTGATTTAGACATAAAAAACTCGTTAATTTCAATAAAAAGGCCGAATTGTTTAAACCTTAGTTTATCTTAAAGTAACCAGCTTAGGCACTGCATTAGCAGCACCATAAACAATCGCATTTTGTACAATTCAGTACCTAGTTGTTTGGCTAATAAAATTTTGCTACATGACAAGTTTTTAGGTTTATCAAGGCTGAGTTTGCTAGGTATATAATTATGAAGTATAAATTTAGCACAATAGAGATTCTCAGCCAGCAACTTAGTTTGTCGTTTCTTGCAGGTTTAATGAATAGATTCAATGGATAAATAAAAACACTTAAAGGAAGTCTTATGCCCTCAACACTGTCCCCTTTAGAACCTGGCTTTATGCTGTTGCAAGGCAATCGCTTGGAAGACTTGCGTGATTTGCTAAGCGAATGGATTACCAGCTACCCACTAAAGCCGTTAGAAGATGAATGCATTTTAGTGCAAAGCAACGGCATTGCTCAGTGGCTTAAAATGGCCTTAGCCAGAGACCAAGGGGGTTGTGGAATAGCAGCAGCCATGAAAGTAGATTTACCTGGGCGTTTTTTATGGCAGGCTTACCGCAGTGTTTTTGATGAATTACCCGAGATTTCTCCTTACGACAAAGCCCCCTTAACTTGGCGACTTTACCGCCTGTTAGGTGACTGGCCTGCTTTAGAAGCTCGCATCCAAAAACTGGGCGAAAACCTTGAAGAACTAGAGCCATTAAAAGGCTTTCTTAACCAAGATACCGACCCCCGCCGTTTACACCAGTTAGCCGCCAACCTTGCCGATTTATACGACCAATATCAGGTTTACCGTGCCGATTGGCTAGAGGCTTGGGAAAAAAACAATAACAGCTTAATTACTGCCCAAGGTCAAAAGAAACCACTAGAAACAGCCGACCTTTGGCAAGCAGTCATCTGGCGTTTGCTAGAAGACGACATACAGCAAGATAAAGATTTACCCGATGCTACTAGCCAGTGGGCAAGGGCTAGCCGTGCCACCATTCACCAAGCCGTAATTGAAAAATGTGAAAGCTATACACCAGAAAACCGCCCTGAAGACTTACCCCGCAGGGTATTAGTCTTTGGTATTTCTTCTCTACCACGCCAAACCCTAGACCTGCTACATGCCTTGGCACCTTTCACGCAAATTATGGTATTTGCCAGCAACCCTTGTCAGCATTATTGGGGCGATTTAGTGGAAGGCAAAGAACTGCTAAAGCGTGAATACAAACGCATTAGCGAACGCAAAATTTCTGCCGACCTTAACCCCGAAGATTTGCACCTAGAAGGCCATCCTTTATTAGCTTCTTGGGGGAAGCAAGGGCGTGACTATTTACACCTGTTAGATGAACAAGACGAACCCGATAGCTACCGTGAAAAACTAGCCTCAATTAAACGCAGTATCGACCTTTACCGTGACCCGCTTGATGAAGGCAACAGCTTACTAAATCAGCTGCAATCGGATATTTATAACTTACGGCCATTAAAAGAACGCCAAGAACTCAATACCCCAATCGACCCTGAAAAAGATACCAGCCTGCAGTTTTTAGTTGCCCACAGCGCCCAGCGTGAAGTGGAAATTCTGCACGACCAACTGTTAGCTACTTTTGAAAAAGCTCAGCAAGAAGGTAAAGAACTGCCACCCAGAGAAGTGCTGGTGATGGTACCAGACATTAATGTGTATGCGCCGCACATTCAGGCAGTCTTTGGGCGTTACGCAGGTAAATATGAAGAAAGAGACCCACGTTTTTTACCTTTTCATATTACCGACCAAAGCCAGCGTGGACAGAACACCTTATTGATTGCCCTAGAAAAACTACTGCAATTACCGGGTTCACGTTTTGCGGTTAGTGAGCTGCTCGATTTATTAGACACACCGGCGTTACGTGAGCGTTACCAGTTACAAGAAGCGGATTTGCCACGCCTAAAAGAATGGATTCAGGGCGCTAATATCCGTTGGGGTTTAAATGCTCAGCAAAGAGGCGATTTAGGCCTGCCAGCCGAAGAACAAAATACCTGGCTGTTTGGCTTGCGCCGTTTGTTATTAGGTTTTGCCAGTGGTTCCAGTGACGCTTGGCAAGGCATAGAACCACATGATGAAGTCGCAGGTTTAGAAGCAGCTTTATTAGGCCCCTTGGCGCAATTATTAAAAGATTTAGAACTCACCCGTGCTGAACTGCAAAAGAAACACACCCCAGCCGACTGGTTAGTAACCTTTGAAAACTTGGTGACGCGCTTTTTTGTTGATACCAGTAAAGCCGATAGCTGGGCGTTAATGAATTTAGAAATTCAGTTAGAGAAGTTAGAAAAAGTTTGGCAACACGCCAGCCTTAATAAGCAAAAATTACCGCTTGAAGTAGTCGCAGAAGAATTGCTCAGCGCGTTAGACCAGCCCACCCTAACCCAAAAGTTTTTAGGCGGTGCAATTAACTTTGCCACCCTAATGCCCATGCGTGCGATACCTTTTCAGCAGGTGTGGTTATTGGGCATGAATGATGGCGATTACCCCCGCAGTGTTCGCCCAGCCGACTTTGATTTAATGGCCAAAGACTACCGCCCCGGCGACCGTTCCCGCCGTGAAGATGACCGTTATTTGTTTTTAGAAGCACTGCTTTCAGCCCGTGAAAAATTAGTGATTAGCTGGGTCGGGCGTAGCATTCGAGATAACACCCCACGACCCGCTTCAGTACTGGTTGGGCAACTGCGAGACCACCTAGCCGCAGGCTGGGATTTAAAGCTAGAAGATTTAACCACCGAACACCCGTTACAAGCGTTTAGTCCTAAATATTTTATTGAGCCAGATAAAACCAGTGCTACTTATCAAGCCGATCAGCGTTTAATAACTTACGCGCATGAGTGGCAAGCGTTAGTTAGAACAACCAATTCCCAGTCAGCTAACCATGAGGCTGCTACGCCCGAAGTGTTGCCGCTCTGGCTTCCTGAAAACGCCATTACGCTTAGGCAGCTGAACGACTTTTTGCGTTGCCCAACCGAAGCCTTATTTAAAGAGCGTTTTAAAATTTATTCTTCCCGAGAATTAGAAATTCCGGCAGAAGTTGAAGGTTTTGAATTCGATGGATTAGAAGCTTGGGGCTTAAAAGACAGGATTATTCAGCAAACCTTTCAGGCGGAATTAACCGCCGATGAATATGAGCAACAGCTAGAGGGCGCACTAACCAAGTTAGTTAGCCAAGGCGCTTTAATTAAAGGCGCTTTTGGTGAGCATAAGGGCAAAGAGTTAACCGAACTTTTACCCGAATTATTTGCTAACTGGCAAGAAGCCCGAGGTAATTTACAACCCTTAGCCAAGCCTTTAACTGGCTGGCATGAAACTCCTTTAGAGCAGGGCATAATTAAACTTGAATTAAACAGCGCTTATTTATTAAGTAATGCAGAGCTAAGCCACTACTCGCAAATTATTGTGCAAACCAGTCATCTAGTTGATAGGTATAAAGCCTACTCATGGAGAAACTTAACCCTGCCATGGTTGCAGCATTTAGCGGCTCAAGTATTGGTTAAACAACCCATTACAACCCATGTTTTGTCGCCCAAGGGTAAGGTGGTTTTAGAAGGTTTACCTTTAGAAGAAGCACAAAATCTATTAAACCAGCTAGTAGGCTATTGGTGGCAAGCAATGCAAGCGCCTTTACCAACGGCATTAAATTTAGCAATTCAATGGCTAGAAAGTTTAGCTAAAAAACCAGGTGAACAAGATTTAGCCTTTGAAAAATCAGAAAAAGGCTACCAAGCCGATGCCAATTACGCTGAATACTTTGCGCACCTTTTTCCGGATTTTGATTCAATTTCTAAACAAGCCAACTTTGTAGCTTTAATAGAAGGTGTTTACAGCCCTCTTTACCAAGCCGTTAAATCGGAGGCCAACTCATGAGCAGCTTAATTAACCCTTTAAAATACCCACTCAAAGGTTCTGCTCTAATTGAAGCCAGCGCCGGTACGGGTAAAACCTTCACCCTAGCTTTGCTTTATGTGCGCTTGGTTTTGCAGCAAGGGGGCGAGCTAGCGTTTAAAGAAGCGCTGCTACCACCCAATATTTTAGTGGTCACTTTTACCCGAGCAGCCACCAAAGAGTTGCGTGATCGTATTCGCCAGCGCCTAGTCGAAACAGCCCAAGTGTTACGCAATGAGCAGCTAGACAAAACTACCACCGACCCTCTGCTGTTGGAATTACGTCAGGCATTAATTGATGAAGGTGAAGCTGCTGGCCAAACAAACCAAGCAAGAATTTTAGCTAGCGCTGCTTACAAGTTAGAAATTGCAGCTCAGTGGATGGATGAATCGGCGATTTCAACCATTCATGGCTGGTGTTATCGCATGTTAAAAGAACACGCTTTTGATAGCGGAAATCTTTTTCAACAAGAGCTAATTGAAAGCGAAGTCGATTTATTGCAGCAGGCAGCGGAAGACTATTGGCGTAACTTTTATCTATCACTTGATGCCACTAACCTAGCAAAAGTTTTAGAGTTTTTTGGTTCGCCCCAAGCAACCCGTTTAAAACTCTATGGTTTGTTAGATAACGTGCACCTTTTAGCTTCACCTAAAGCCGCACCTGCGGCGTTAATTAGCAAGGCAGAAGAAGAAAAGAGCAATACTTTAAAACCACTCAAAGAGCAGTGGCAGCAAGAATTTTTACCGGCATTGGAAGCGGCATTTGATGAAGCCAAAAAGAAAAAAGCTTATAAGGCCCAGTCATTAAATGCGAGGCATATTCGAGGTGTTCTTGAGAAACTAGCGGCTTGGGCAGCAAGCGATGAAGAAAGCACTGGCCTAGACTATGCCAAAAGCAACTCCTTTAAACGCTTGGCTTTGTTAGATACCAGTATTTGGACAGATGAAACAGCCATTCCTTGGGGTAATTCGGGTAGCAAAGCACTGGCAGAACTACCAGAACAACTGGCCAGCTTGCCTAGCCCTTTTAGTGATTTGTTATGCCACGCCGCGCATTGGATTGCCAAGCGAGTTGAACAGGTAAAAAAGCAGCAAAGCTTAATTAGCAATCAAGATTTATTAACACGCTTAGACCAAGCCTTGCAAGGTGAGCGAGGCGAACAGTTGGCTGCTTCAATTCGTCAGCAATTTCCGGTTGCTTTGGTGGATGAGTTTCAAGATACCGACCCAGTGCAGTACCGTATTTTTAATAGCATTTATACTATTGAAGCCGCTTCTGAAGATAATGCCTTCTTTATGATAGGTGACCCTAAACAGGCTATTTATGCTTTTAGGGGGGCAGATATTTATACCTACCTAGCCGCAAAAAAAGCCACGGGTAAACGTCACTATACTTTGGATCGTAACTTTCGCTCAGCTCCAGATTTAATTAAAGCAGTTAATGGTTTATTTGCTTTAGGTGCGGCACGTCCGCAAGGTGCTTTTCTTTTTAAATCTGCTGAAGCTGCTGTTGACCCTATTCCTTTTGTTGAAGTGCAAGCAGGTAAAAAAACAGACCTTTGGTTAGAAGTGGAAGGGAAAAGGTTTTTGCCTATGCAGGCTTGGGTGGTCGCTAAGGGTGAAGACGGTAAGTTAAACAAAGAAACCTATGCCGAACTGATTAGTGAAACAACCGCTTCTCAGGTTGCTGAGTTATTAATTGCTGCACAAAATGAAAAGGCTTGGTTGGTTGAAGCGGATAAAATAGAAGGTGAAAAAGAGCGTCGGGTACTGTTGCCTGCTGATATAGCCATATTAGTTAACAACCGTGCTGAAGCGGATAGTTTACGAGCTGCACTGACTGACAAGGGTGTGGCAAGTGTGTATTTATCAGAAAATAACAGTGTGTATCAATCGGCTGCGGCCAAGCTGCTATTGCACCTTTTACAAGCGGTAGCTGAACCTTACAACGATGCCTTATTGCGTAAAGCGCTTTCTTTGCCGCAAATGGGTTTGAGTCTTTTAGCTTTAGATGAATTAAATAATGACGAGCTAATTTGGGAAGAAAAAGTTCAACAATTTGTAGGTTATCACTGGGTTTGGCAAAGCAAAGGTAGCCTTGCTTTGGTTCATTTATTGATTAAAGATTTTGGAATTGCCGAGCGTTTGTTACAACAAACAGGTGGTGAGCGCCAAGTTTCTGACTTGTTGCACTTGGCTGAATTACTGCAAAAAGCATCAACTGAATTAGACGGTGAGCAGGCGTTAATTCGTCACCTACAAGAGCAAAATACAAGCCCAGATGAAAACAGTGACCTTCAACAGCTGCGCTTAGAAAGTGATCGACAGCTGGTGCAGGTGGTGACTATTCATAAATCTAAAGGGCTGGAATACCCTTTAGTCTTTTTACCCTTTGCTACTAACTGCCGTGTGACTAAAAGTTCTGACTTGCCATTAAAAATGCACGATGAGCAAGGTTTGTTGCAACTGCATTTAACAAGCAGTCCAGAAATTCTTGCTAAGGCAGAAAATGAGCGTTTAGCCGAAGATTTGCGCAAACTCTATGTCGCTTTAACCCGAGCCAGTTATTGCCAATGGATAGGGCTAGGCGAAACGCAGGACTACCAAGCAAGTGCACTAGGCTATTTGTTAGCTGCTAACGAAGACTCGCCTTTAATCGACCTGGTTAATAATGCTGGGTTAGAAGTAACTGAGCTAGTAGCCAACGATGTCTTTTTTCAGCCTAAACCCGCCACCAACTTTAAAAAGATTACAACACCCCAAACTGGTGAGCTAACCAATTGGTGGATTGCCAGTTATTCTGCGATTCAATTTCAATCAGTTGCTGGGCAAGTGGTTGAAGAGGTTTTAGAAACTGACAGCCCAGCCGTTAATCAAGGTTCGCTAGACCAAGACACGACTCACTCTAGTGACGAGCAAATGGCTGAAGAAGATAAAATTTCTCAATCCAAACCAGCAGAAGAAGCACAACCCCCTGCAGAGCTAGGCCCCATTTCTGCCACCAATGTTATGCACTATTTTCCAGCAGGCCCTACTTGGGGAACCTTGTTGCACAGTATTTTAGAATGGGCAGCTATTCAGGAATACACCCCAACCGAAGGTAAAAAACTCAAAGGTTTTGAGGCGGTAGTTACTGAAAACATTGCAAGCAAAGCTGCCTTTGAACGCTTTTGTAAAAGACGACGTATTGAAAAGTTTTTTGAACCACTTTGGGGTTGGCTAGTTAACTTTGTTCGCCAAAAATGGCCGCTAGATGCTTTGGGTAAGTGTATAGAAGGTGAATGTGCAGAAGGTAATGCTATTAGCTTTTCGCTGAGTGATTTAAAACCTAGCCAGCTAGCTGTAGAGCTAGAGTTTATGCTGGAAAGTCACCGAGTAAATACTGTAACGCTAGATAAAATAGTTAGAGCGCAGACATTGAATCAGGTGAGTCGTCCGGTGGCTAAGCCCAACTTTTTAAATGGCTTACTCAAAGGTTTTATTGACTTGGTTGCTGAACACGATGGCCGTTATTACGTGATTGACTGGAAATCTAACCGCTTAGGCCGCAGCGACACTGACTATACCCAAGAAGCCATGCTGAAGCAGATTTTAGAGCACCGTTACGATATGCAATATGTTCTGTATTTGGTGGCACTGCACCGCCAGCTAAAAGCACGTTTGCCAGAATACAACTATGACCTGCATGTGGGCGGCGCTATTTATGTGTTTTTAAGGGGCATGAATGATCAGCTAAGCGCAGGGCTGTTTTGTGACAAACCACCCAAGGCACTGATTGAAGAACTGGATGTGCTTTTAGCAGGAAGCAATCAAAACCAACAAGGAGCGGCATCATGAGTAAGCAAAATACTAGCCAACAACGACTAGCCCAATTAGAAAGCTGGGCCGAGAAAGGCGCTTTGCGTTTACTCGATGTGGCTTTAACTCGCTTTATTGCCGAACAAATACCCCAAGCCAGTGATGCCTTGCTTTTGGCAACGGCCTTGCTAAGTGAACGCAATGGGCATGGCCATGTATGTTTAGATTTGCAGGCAGTTTTAGCAGAACCTGAATTGCAATTAGTAGAAGATGAGCAGGCAGACTTATCAACCCAAGAAGCAGCCGAGCCAGGTGTTTCAGGGCTAAGTATTGCTGAACAGCTAACCCGCTGGGTTAAGGACTGGACTTTAAATGGCTGGGTCGAGCAATTATTAGCCACGGCTGCGGTGGTCGATAAAAGAACTTTAAGTAATGCTAACAATGCCAATGCTGACACCAGCCCATTAGTTTTGGCAGGCAGCCAAGAAAAACCCTTGCTGTATTTGCGTCGTTATTGGGTTTATGAACAACAAATTCAAAACGGCATTCAACAGCGTTTAGCCATTCAACAAGATTTACCTTTAGAGCCAACACGCCAGTTATTAGATCAGTTGTTTGTCGATTTTAAACCCACCCAAGAACAACCCCTTGATTGGCAAAAAATAGCCTGCGCCCTAGCAGCTAGAACAGCTTTTGGTATTATCACTGGCGGCCCAGGTACAGGCAAAACCACAACGGTAGTGCGTTTGTTGGCTTTGCTGCAAGGCTTGCAAATGCAGGCTGGAAAAACACCTTTAGTGATACGTCTTGCTGCGCCCACGGGTAAAGCGGCGGCACGGCTGAGTGAATCTTTGGCAGGCAGTGTGGCCGATGTAAAATTACCTGCTGAATTGGCCACTTGCCGAGATGCTATTCCTACTGAAGTTTCAACCCTGCACCGCCTTTTAGGCAGTCAGCCAAACACTCGCCACTTTCGCCACCATGCGGGTAATCCTTTGCCTGCCGATTTAGTGGTAGTCGATGAAGCATCAATGGTCGATGTAGAAATGCTGGCACGCTTGTTAGATGCCTTAACACCAAGCACGCGTTTAATTTTACTGGGCGATAAAGACCAGCTCGCTTCGGTTGAAGCCGGTTCAGTACTGGGTGATTTCTGCCAAAACGCAGAAGCAGGCAACTACACCCCAGCCACCCAAGCTTGGCTGAAAGAAACCACAGGGCAAAGATTACCCAGTGCAATGCTTAACGAACAAGGCAGCCCTTTAGCCCAAGCCACCAGCATGTTAAGGCGCAGCTACCGCTTTGATGCTTACCCCGGCATAGGTGAACTAGCCCAGTTAGTTAACTCAGGCCAAGCCACCCAAGCAGAGCTAGAAAAAGTGTTTGCCAGCTTCCAACGTGAAGGCGAAACAATTAGTGCTACAGCCAACCTAGAA
>JAAYGA010000080.1 GCA_012727935.1 Pseudomonadaceae bacterium
ATCTAGGTTAAAATCTTGTACTTAACTTTTATCAACACCAGCTTAGCCAACCATTATTAAGGCCGCCATGCAGCGCAGCGATTTTCACTTTGATTTACCCGACAAGCTAATAGCCCACTACCCAACTGCCCAAAGGCGCGGTTCGCGTTTGTTGGTGCTAGAAGGCGATGAACTACAGCACCGGCAATTTCCTGACTTATTAGATTACTTACACAAGGGCGATCTGCTAGTTTTTAATAACACGCGGGTTATTCCAGCTCGTTTATTTGGGCAAAAAGCCACGGGCGGCAAAATAGAAGTTTTGATAGAACGCCCGTTAGATGAGCACCGTGCTTTAGCGCATATTCGCTCCAGCAAATCACCCAAAGCTGGCGCTAAATTGTTTTTAGAAGGCGGCATAGAAGTTGAATGCACCGGCAGAGAAGGGGCGCTGTTTTGCTTAACTTTTCTTAACCCTGAGCCTTTATTAGAGCTGTTAGAAAAACACGGCCATTTGCCTTTACCGCCTTATATAGACCGAGCCGATGAGCTGGATGACCGAGAGCGTTACCAAACCGTTTATGCTCAGCATTTAGGTGCGGTTGCAGCACCCACGGCAGGCCTGCATTTTGATGATGAACTGCTAGCGCAAATTCGTGCCAAGGGTGTAGACACGGCTTTTGTAACCTTGCACGTTGGCGCAGGTACTTTTCAGCCAGTAAAAGTAGACAAGCTAGAAGAGCATGTCATGCACAAAGAGTGGCTGGAAGTAACGGAAGAAGTCGCCGCCCAAGTGAATGCTACTAAGGCGGTGGGTGGTCGGGTAATAGCGGTGGGTACAACAAGTGTGCGCTGTTTAGAAACGGCAACTCGCTGCGGTACTACCCAAGCCTTTAAGGGTGACACCGATATTTTTATCTTCCCTGGTTATCAGTGGCGTTGTGTTGATAAGTTATTAACCAATTTTCACCTGCCAGAATCTACCTTATTAATGCTAGTTAGCAGCTTTGCTGGCTATGAGCCAATTAAAAAAGCCTACCAAGCAGCGGTAGCCGAACATTACCGATTTTTTAGTTACGGCGATGCGATGTTCTTGTCCTTAACGACTGCTGCCAAATAAATAACAGGATTAAAGTCAATGAAGCGTTCTGAATGTTCCATGCAGTTTGATCTGCTTAAAACCGATGGTAAAGCTCGCCGTGGTCGGATGACCTTCCCCCGTGGCACGATTGAAACGCCCGCCTTTATGCCGGTAGGCACTTACGGCACGGTTAAAGGTGTGATGCCGCACGAAGTTGAAAAGCTAGGCGCAGAAATTGTGCTAGGCAACACCTTTCACCTAATGCTAAAGCCTGGCACTGACGTGGTTCAAGCGCACGGTACTTTGCATGATTTTATGCAATGGCAAAAACCGATTCTGACCGATTCGGGCGGTTTTCAGGTTTTTTCATTGGGTAAATTACGCAAGATTACCGAAGAAGGTGTGCATTTTCGTTCACCGCACGATGGCTCTAAAGTGTTTATGGGGCCAGAAGAATCCATTCAAGTACAGCATGAATTGGGTTCCGATATCGTGATGATTTTTGATGAATGCACGCCCTACCCTGCCACTTTTTCTGAAGCAGAAACGTCGATGGAGCTGTCTTTGCGTTGGGCTAAACGCTCACGCGATGCGCACGGTGATAATACTTCGGCTTTGTTTGGCATTATTCAGGGCGGCATGTACCCCGAATTACGCAAACGCTCTTTAGAAGGTTTGTTAGACATAGAATTTGATGGCATGGCAATTGGTGGCTTGTCGGTTGGCGAACCCAAAGAAGACATGATTAGCACGCTAGATTACCTGCCAGCCCTTATGCCTGAAGATAAACCCCGTTATTTAATGGGCGTGGGCAAGCCTGAAGATTTAGTTGAAGCCGTACGCCGTGGTGTCGATATGTTCGACTGCGTTATGCCCACCCGTAACGCCCGTAATGGTCATTTTTTCACTAGCCAAGGCGTGGTTAAAATTCGCAATGCCCAGTACAAAAAAGACACTGGCCCGATTGATGAGTCTTGTGATTGCTATGCTTGTCAAAATTTTTCGCGCAGCTATTTACACCACTTAGATAGAAGCAAAGAAATGTTGGCGGCTATGTTGGGCAGTATCCACAATTTACGTCATCATCCGCTGTTAATGGCCGGTTTGCGTCAGGCGATAGAAGAAGGTAAATTGTCGGACTTTGTAGATGCGTTTTATTCGCAGCGTGGTTTGTCTGTGCCAGCAATGGCGTAATGGCCACAAATTAAAAAACTAAAAATATAACACCCACAACCTTAGGAGTTTTTTATGGAATTTTTTATCTCTGCAGCTCATGCTGATGCCGGAAGTGGCAGCCCTATTTCTAGCATTGTTATGCTGGTTGGTTTTGTCGCTATTTTCTATTTTATGCTAATTCGTCCTCAGCAAAAACGTGCTAAAGAACACAAGAACCTGTTATCTGATATTGGTAAGGGTGATGAGATTTCTTTGGCAGGCGGTATGCTTGGCCGTGTAACCAAAGTAACCGATGAGTTTTTAGTGCTTGAAATTGCGAAC
>JAAYGA010000081.1 GCA_012727935.1 Pseudomonadaceae bacterium
ACAGCCAGAAGCGCAGGTGACTTCTGGTAATTGGGAATCTTTACAAGCTAGCCAATACGACCTAGTGCTTAATGCCACTTCATCAAGCCTAGCAGGTGACTTACCACCCTTGCCTGATGATTTGTTTACTGATGAATCGCTAGCCTATGACCTAATGTATAGCCAGCAAGCCACCCCTTTTATGCTTTGGGCTAAAGCGCAAGGAGCGACAAAGGTAGCGGATGGTTTAGGTATGTTAGTTGAACAGGCTGCCGAAGCTTTCTTTTTATGGCGACAAGTAAGGCCAGCAACCCAGCCAGTGCTTAAACGCTTACGGCCTTTAGAGCCTCAGTGATTAAAGGAAGAGGAAACTAATAAACCATGCAAAGAATTCTAAGGCGTTACAGTGCTTTGCGCCCTCACTTAAGAAAAAAAGTGGTTACTCCAGCTTCTCAGAAGTTGTCGCCACTTGAAGTGAGCGCCTTAGAAAACAAGCTGGAAAGTGACCGAGGGCGAATTATCAATTCTGCTGCCGTTAGGCGCTTACAACAGAAAACGCAGGTTTTTCCTTTAGAGCGCAACGCAGCGGTAAGAAGTCGTTTAACCCACTCGTTAGAAGTGCAGCAAACAGGCCGTTTTATTACTCGCACCGTTTTTCAATTATTGCGTAAACAAAAGCAGCCAGAACAAGAGGTTTTAGCATTAGAACGCGCAACAGAAACGCTAGTAGAAATGGCCTGTTTAATGCACGATATTGGCAATCCACCTTTTGGGCATTTTGGTGAAGAAATTATTTCTCGTTGGTTCGCCGAGCAACTGCCTAAACTAGCTGTGTTTAAGCAGTCTTTAACAGAAAATACTCAAACACAACTGCGTAATGAACTACTGTTAGAATTGCAGCAGTTTGAAGGTAATGCCCAAGCCATACGCTTAGTGTTTAGTTTACAAAAGCTTAACCTTACTTATTTGCAATCGGCTTGCGTACTTAAATACACCCGCTGTGCTACCCAGCCTAAACCTGAAGCAAGTCACCCTTTAAGTTACTTACAAAAAAAACCAGGCTTTTATTTTTCAGAAAAAAAGTTTATTGAAGACCTTTGGCAAGAATTAGATTTACAGCCAGGGCACAGGTTCGCTCTTAGCTATTTAATGGAAGCCGCCGATGATATTTCTTATTGCCTAGCCGACATAGAAGACAGCGTAGATAAAGGTATTTTAAGCTACACCGAGTTAGCTAAGCTTCTAAAAGAAGAGTTTGCTCAACAATACTCACAAGACCCTGAAGGTATACATTTTAAAGGCAGTTCTTTTAATCAGTTAGTTGATGAAGCCTTAGAAGCCGCTAGGTTAGAAAACTACAATAAAGACCATGCTTTTTTTGTAAGGCTAAGAGTTAAGTTGGTACACCCTTTGGTTGAACATGCGGCGCAAGCTTTTGTCGATAACCTTTCGCAAGTGGCCGATGGCAGTCTTAATAAAGCCTTGTTGGAAGATGATTCACCCTGCCACGCCTTAATTAGCACGCTTAAACAAGTAGCGTTTAAGCATGTTTTTAATGTAAGCGAAGTAACCACGCTTATGCTGCAAGGCCATCGAATTATTACCGGCCTATTAGATTTTTATTTGCCTTTACTAGAATTGCCCAGAGCAGACTTTAGCCAATTAGTTAAGGGTGAAAGGGTTGTTGGTAAGTCGTTGTTTTATGAAGCGTTACTAGCAGACCGCATGCCAAGAAAACATTTAAAAGCCTATCAGCTGCTCTGTGCTTCTGCTACAGAGTTGGGTGCTGGAAAATTAAATGCCGATACTTGGGAACTTTACTGCCGTTGCCGATTATTACAAGACATGATTAGTGGTATGACAGACCAGTACGCTTTAGATGAATATCAAGTCTTAGCAGCAACCCATTAACCTAATTGCGTATCAAACAGTTGTTTGACTTTATCTTAACCTTTGCCTAATCTCAGCTTACCAAAACCTGCAAGGCTTACTCAAAATGACAAAAAATATCGCAGATCAACATGAAGAACCCTGTGTAAAACTATCGCTACAAGAAGGTATTGCCCGAGTGGTGCTTAATCGCCCTAAGCAACATAACAGCTTAGATATAGAGCTAATTACGTCACTCTTAGAAGTGTTAACTACGCTAAATTCTAGCCGTGATCTACGCGTGGTTATTCTCTCAGGTAGTAACCATAACTTTTGCAGTGGGCTAGATGTTGCCGGAGTAATGGCCGACCCTAAAAATATTCAATGGCTACTCAGTAGCTGCGATGGTTATCCGCATAATAAAGTTCAGCATTTAGCTTTGGGTTGGCGCTCATTACAAGTGCCGGTTATTGCTGCCATTGAAGGCTACTGTTATGGCGGTGGTTTGCAAATTGCTATGGGTGCAGATATGCGTATTGCCCACCCAGATGCACGCTTGTCGGTGATGGAAGGCCGCTGGGGCATTATTCCTGATATGGGTATTAGCGTGACAGCCCGAGGCTGTGTTAAAGAAGATGTGTTACTACGCATGACGGTTACAGCCGAAGTGGTTAATGGTCAGGCGGCATTAAGCTCAGGCTTAGTGACTGAGGTTGCCGATGATCCAGTGGCCCGTGCTGAAGAACTCGCCACACTTATTTGTAAACGTTCACCCGATATGGTCGAAGCGGCTAAGCGCCTGCTGCGTGATTCTTATACCCAAACCGATGATGAACGCCTAGCTTTTGAAGAAAAACTACAGCGCCGTTTGCTGGGTTCACCTAACCAAATGGAAGCGGTGATGGCTAATATTGAAAAGCGTGATCCTGTTTATACTTCTGAATAAGCAGTATGACTAGCCCAGCCTTCCAGCCCCAAGCATTTCAATTAAGACCTTATCAACAAGAAGCCGTGCAAAGGGTGCTGGAATGGTTTCGGGCGACCAGTGATCCTGCTGTTTTATGCTTGCCCACCGGCGCTGGTAAAAGCCTAGTGATAGCTGAACTTGCCCGCCTAGCTAGAGGGCGGGTGTTAGTGCTGGCGCATGTGAGTGAGCTAGTTGAACAAAACTATGCCAAATATGAAACCTATGGCCTAGCAGCAGATATTTTTAGTGCGGGCTTAGGTTCCAAACAAGCCGCCAGCCAAGTGGTGTTTGGTTCAGTGCAATCGGTCGTGCGTAATCTTGAGCAGTTCAATGACGCGGCTTTTACCCTGCTAGTGATAGATGAATGCCACCGAGTTAGCTTGGGTGAAACGACTTCCTACCAACAAATTATCCAACACCTATTAAAGCTGAATCCTAATCTAAAAATCCTTGGTTTAACGGCCACACCTTTTCGTTTAGGGCAGGGTTTTATTTATCACCGCCACCTACAGCAACAAGCCGTTAGAGGTGATGAAGACAGCTTTTTTAAAGCCTGCATTTATGAATTGCCGCTGCGTTGGATGGTTAAAAATAACTTTTTAGTTAAACCAGAACGCTTGGATATGGCAATTCTAGCCTATGATTTTTCTAGCCTAGTGCCTGCCAATACGGGTTATTACCCAGAAGCAGAATTAGACAAGGTGGTTAAAGATAACCGCGTTACGCCTAGCATTGTTGCAGACATTCAACAGCGAGCAGCCCAGCGCCAAGGGGTGATGGTTTTTTGTGCCAGTGTGCGCCATGCAGAAGAAGTAGCGGGTTTATTACCGGCTGAACAAACTGCTTTAATTACTGGCAAGCTGGCTAGCAAAGAACGTCAGCAAATTATTCAAGCCTTTAAAGCCCAGCAAATAAAATACTTGGTGAATGTCTCAGTATTAACCACGGGTTTTGATGCGCCTCACGTGGATTTAATTGCCATTTTAAGGCCCACCGAATCAGTTAGCCTGTATCAGCAAATTATCGGTCGAGGATTACGCCTTTCACCTGCTACTCATAAAACCGACTGCTTAATTTTAGACTATGCTGGCAACCCTTGGGATATTTGGGCGCCAGAAGTGAATACACCCAAGCCCAATAAAAACACTGAATTAGTGCAGGTACTTTGCCCCGGCTGTGGTTTTGCCAATAGTTTTTGGGGCGTAAAAACTGCCGAAGGTGAACTATTGGAGCACTTTGGTAGGCGTTGCCAAGGTTGGTTAGCCGAGGATGACGGCGAAGGAGTGGATAAAAAAGGTGAGCAATGTGATTTTCGTTTCCGCTTTAGGGTGTGCGATGCCTGCGGTGGCGAAGCCGATATAGCCGCCAGAGTTTGCCCACATTGTGATGCCACGCTAGTAGATGCTGATAAAAAACTCAAAGAAGCTCTGCAACTTAAAGATGCCAAGGTATTAAGAGTCAGTGGCATGACTTTAGAAGTTGCCATAAATGGCAAGGGTTTAGAGCGTTTAAAAGTTACTTATTATGATGAAGACGCAAGCGAGTTAAGCGATTGGTACGCACTAGAAACACCCGCCCAACGTAAAGCGTTTGAGCAGGTATTTTTGCGTGAACATTTAAAAGCCCCTGCTAGTGGCTGGCTGCCTAAAAATGCTGAAGAGGCCGTTGCTGGCGCAGAGCGTTTGCGCTATCCAGACTTTGTCATCGCCCGTAAAATCAATAAAAAGTATTGGCGTATTCAGCAGCGTTTATTTGATTACCAAGGCAGTTATCGTAAAGCTGTAGCAGCGGGTTAAACCTGCTAAACTTTCAATCATACTTCAGCAATCTTTTCAGTAATTGAATTCTTAAACTGGGTTTTTACCTGTTCGCAAGAGGCATAAACATGATAGTAGTAACAGGCGGCGCTGGTTTTATTGGTAGCAATATCGTCAAGCAATTAAATGAACAAGGCCGTACCGATATTCTAGTGGTCGATGATTTAACCGATGGCACTAAGTTCGTTAATATTGCTGACTTAACCCTTGCTGACTATATGGATAAAGATGAGTTTCGTCAGCGGGTGTTAGCAGGCGATGAATTTGAAGAGCTAGGGGGTATTGACGTTATTTTCCACGAAGGCGCTTGCTCAGCCACTACCGAGTGGGATGGAAAATACATGATGGATAATAACTATCAATATTCCAAAGACCTGCTGCACTTTTGCCTTGATTTAAAAATTCCTTTTATTTATGCCTCTTCAGCGGCGACCTATGGTGGTCGTAACGATAACTTTATTGAAGAACCACAATATGAGCAACCGCTGAATGTTTACGGTTATTCTAAGCAGCTATTTGACCAGTATGTGCGCCAATTATTGCCAGGACTTAAATCTCAGGTAGTGGGTTTAAAATACTTCAATGTGTATGGTCCTCGTGAGCAACATAAAGGTGGTATGTCGAGTGTGGCGTTTCATTTAAATACTCAGCTAGTAAATGGCGAAAATCCTAAGCTATTTGAAGGCAACGATGGCTTTCCGAATGGTGGCCAAAAACGTGACTTTATTTATGTTGAAGACGTTTGTAAGGTTAACCTGTGGTTTTGGGAAAACCCGCAAGTCAGCGGTATTTTTAACTGCGGTACAGGCCGTGCGGAACCCTTCCAGCAGGTAGCAGAAGCAGTGATTAAGCATCACCAAACAGGCGAAATTGTTTATATTCCCTTCCCTGAACAACTTAAAGGCCGTTACCAAAGCTTTACTCAAGCCGATTTAACTAAGCTACGTGCTGCCGGTTATCCGTATGAGTTTAAAACCGTTGCCGAAGGCGTAAGCGAATACATGGCTTGGTTGAATCGTTAGTAGGCGTTAATTATTAATAGCAAAGCAAAAAAAGGGTCGCTAGGAGTAATCTTAGTGGCTCTTTTTTAAGTTGGGTATTTAAAGGCTAACTCTTATTTTTAGCTATCAGCCGTGACCACTGCTTCTTAGCTCCATGCGGCGTAAAAACTCGCCCATGACTTGTAGGTAAAGGTCTTCTTTGGAATAAAGGTCTTCCACGTCAGAATCAATATTAGGGTTGTCGTTCACTTCAATTACCACCACTCTATCACCGCTTTGTTTTAAGTCCACGCCATAAAGCCCATCACCAATTAGCTTGGTGGCTTTAAGTGCAGTTTTTAAAACCTGTGCTGGTACTTGGTGAATTGGCAGGGTGGCAAAACCACCTGATTCTGCTTCGCCACTGGAATGGTTATAAATTTGCCAATGGCCTTTAGTCATAAAATACTGGCAAGCAAAAATAGCTTTGTTATTTAACACACCAATACGCCAGTCATAGTCGGTGTACATAAACTCTTGCACCAACAAAATAGCCGACTGTTTAAAGTAATGAGCCGCTTGTTCTAATAATTCTTTTTGGTCATTCACCTTAACCACGCCCTTAGAAAAAGCCCCATCGGGTACTTTTAAAACGGCAGGGTAGGTCATATTTTTAGCAACTTGCCGCAGTTCTTTTATATGGTCTTTATAAAGGAAAGTGGTTTCTGGCATAGGAATACCTTTGCTCGCCAGCAAGTCGGCTAGGTAGACTTTATTGCAGCAGCGCAAAATAGACGTGGGGTCATCGAACACTACCAAGCCTTCAACTTCGGCTTTTTTGGCAAAGCGATAGGTGTGGTTACTAATCGAAGTTGTTTCTCGAATAAACAGTGCATCGTATTCAGCCAAGTGGCTAAAGTCTTTCTTTTCGATTAGCTCAACATCGATACCTAATTTATTGCCGGCTTTAATAAAAAACTTTAAGGCATCAGGGTCTGAAGGTGGTAGTTTTTCTTGTGGATCAACCAAAATGGCTAAATCGTAGCGGTATTTCTTTTTAGTGCTGGGTTTGCGCCAAATTTTACGGCTATAGCTGTCTAACGCCTTAGCAAACAGGTCTTCATCTTCGCCGGTTAAATGCTTTAAACCTTCTGGGCGAATGGCTTCTATCTGCCAATCTTGGTTTTTACGAAAAGTAATGCTTAATACGGGGCAGGGGAATTGCTCAAATAGTTGCCTAGCTAGGTCGGCTAAAGGCGTGAAACGAGTCTGTCCAAAACAGAGGGTGACTTCTAAACGCTGGTTTTCTTCGAGTTCAGCTTTTAAAAGTGCATCACGGCTGACCAGTTTATTTAATAAAGCATTCAGGTTTTCTAGGTTTAAGCCATAAATGGATTTTTTGCCCAAGTCATTAATGGTACGAATGGACGGAATAACCTTGTGTCCACGGGCTTCTGCCAGTAGTGAGGTGTAATAACCATAACTTAGGTAACGGTAGCTATTGCATAGGTTGATGACTTGGGTGGCTGCAGTTTCTGCCGAACTGCCCTGAGCTAAATAATCGTGCGCAGTCAGTAAGTCTTCAGTGGGGTAATATGCTAACCAATCGGTAGTTTTATCAACAATAATTTTCAAGCGAGTCATGGTCTACCTCGGGGTAATTAATAGCTGCACTATCTAACGCTAGCCCTGACTAATCAATAGCTATTCAGAGTTTTTTTTACCCCCTAGCTTGGCAGTCAGGCTAGGCGTAATCTAGGCAGGTAAGTATTCAGAGGCTAGTGAAATGTCAGGTTTTTTTTCAACCGATTATAAAGCAGCAAGGCAAGTGTTTTTAAACCAAGTTCAAGCAACTAAAGGCATTACTTGGCAGGTAAGTTTTAAGCATCCACTGTTAGGTAAAACAGGCGAAGAGCTGGCTTTAGATGCTGTTTGGTTGGGCGACTTAAATGCCGCTAAGCTTTTAATCGTTCAGTCGGCAACGCATGGCATTGAAGGCTTTGCAGGTTCCGCCATTCAAACAGCTTGGCTTACCGAAGCTGGCTTAAAGCAACTACCTGAAGACACGGCTATCTTGTTTTTACATGCCATGAACCCTTGGGGTTTTTCATTTTTGCGCCGTGTTGATGAAGCGGGTATCGACTTAAACCGTAACTTTATTGATTTTGCAGCCGTACCCGACAACAAAGGTTATGAGGTATTAAGCAATGCTTTAATACCTTCTGCTTGGCAAGCTGAAGACTTAGCAGTAGCCGATAAAAAACTAGCCGATTACCGTGCTGCTTGGGGCGAAAGGCTGTATGAAGAAGCCGTGAGTGGTGGGCAATACACCCACCCACAAGGTTTGTTCTATGGTGGCAAAGAGCCTAGCTGGTCACGTTCAGTATTAACCCAACTGGCAACCGATTTACAACTGGCTGAACGAAAAGCTGTTGCCATTATAGATGTGCATACCGGCTTGGGCGATTATTCGGTAGGTGAAGTGATTTGTGACCACCCGCCCAATAGCTTGGGTGTGAGCTGGGCTAAACGCTGGTATGGCGCAGCAGTGACCGAGCCTTTTTTAGGCACTTCTTCATCTGTACCTAAACTGGGCTTAATTGATTATTTTTGGCAAACACTATTACCTGATGCCTGTTGTTTTATTACTTTGGAATTTGGCACCGGCAGCACTGAAAACTTATTCAATGTGCTACGTGCCGATCATTGGTTAGCAGGCCAAGCCACTGAAGGCTTAGATAAAACCCTGCAACAAAAAATTCAGCAAGATTTATTAACGCATTTTTACCCAGCTGAAAAAGCTTGGCAGCAGGCAGTTATAGAACAGGGTTTGTTGCGTATTAACCAAGCATTAGAAGGCTTACAGCAAGTATGATTGAGCAAAAAACATTGCGTGAAGCAACCCTTGAAGACTTACCTCGTTTGCTTGCCCTTGAAAACCGTTGTTTTACAGGAGACCGGCTTAACAGAAGACAGTTTCGTTGGTTGATACAAAAAGGCCATGCTGCGGTACAGCTACTTGAGCTCGCTGCACCACAAGAATCAGCTGAAGGAAAAGTAGGAAAAACTCTAGCCGCTTATTTGTTAATACTTTTTCACCGTGGCACGGCACTGGCTAGAATTTACTCTATTGCTGTTAACCCTAACTTTCAAGGCCAAGGCTTGGGTGAGTTTTTAATGCAGCAGGCAGAAGTTCTGGCTTTAGATGCTGGCTCTACTGCTTTAAGGCTAGAAGTACGCTCAGATAATGCAGCTGCTATTAATTTATATAAGCGCCTAGGTTATCGTCAGTTTGGGCTTTATGCTGATTATTATGAAGACCATACCGATGCTTTACGTTTTCAAAAACGCCTGCACAAATTACCGGCTGGGCAGGTTAGAAAAATACCCTATTACCAGCAAACGCTGCCTTTTACCTGTGGCCCGGCTTGTTTGCTAATGGCTATGAAAGCGCAAGATGAAAGCACACAGCTAACTCGACAACATGAATTACAGCTTTGGCGTGAGGCGACCACTATTTTTATGACTACAGGGCATGGTGGTTGTGGTCCCAGAGGTTTGGCTTTAGCGGCCTGGCGGCGTGGTTTTAAAGTTGAGTTGTGGTTGAATGTTGAAGGGCCGATTTTTATTAAGGGTGTGCGTAACCCCATTAAAAAAAGTGTGCTGGCGCTAGTGCATGAAGGGTTTAAAGAAGAGTTAGAACAAACTGATGTAGTAGAGCATTTTGCTGAAGTCACTCAAGCCGACTTAAAAAGAGTTTTAGATGCTGGTGGCGTACCTTTAGTGCTAATAAGTTCGTGGCAATTTAGCCGCGAAAAAAGCCCCCATTGGGTCGTGGTTACAGCTATGGATGAACAGTTTATTTATTTGCATGATCCAGATGTAGATGAAGAGGATCAAAAATCGTTAGTGGATACACAACAAGTGCCTATTTCACGCCTAGAGTTTTCAAGAATGGCCTGTTTTGGCCAAGAAAAACTACGCACTGCGGTAGCTATTTATCCTAGGAATACTAGTTAAAACTTTACTTGATTAAGATCAAAGCTCTTTATTGTTGTTAGCTAGTTTGTTTTTTAACAAGATATACTGCTAAGTGACCCTATTAAATATATTAATAACTTATTGATATATTTAAACTAATAGAGCAATAGCTAAAGCCGATGGGTTGAAGCAAAGGCGTCATTCATGAGGAGAAAACTCCATGAGATTAACAAATAATCTTCGAAAAATAAGCACCCTTCTTAGTGCTGCTGGATTGCTGGTTTTAAGTGGTAGTTTGATGGCTGGAGATGGTTATCATAGTAAATATGCTAATCGTTTTGAAACCTTACCAGCCATTTCACCAATTCCAGCAAATAATAGCTTAACTAAAGAAAAGGTTGAGCTAGGCAAGATGTTGTTTTTTGAGCCGCGCATTTCAGCTAGTGGCGTTATTAGTTGCGCTACTTGTCATAACCCTTCACTAGGCTGGACAGACCGTATTCCACGTGCAACAGGCCATGCTGCACAAGTAGGTGAGCGTAACACCCCCACAGTGCTTAACTCAGGCTTCTTTACGTCTCAGTTTTGGGATGGGCGAGCGGCTGATTTAGAAGAGCAGGCACTTGGACCCATTGAAGCTGACATAGAAATGAACTTATCGCTTGATGAAGCTATAGTGCGTTTAAAAGGCTTTAAAGCTTACCAAGATGCTTTTGCTAAGGCTTATGGTGGTAATGGAGAAAAGCAAATTACCCCTAATAATGTCGCTCATGCGCTAGCCAGCTTTCAGCGTACTTTGAATACCCCCAATTCACCTTTTGATCGTTATTTGAGTGGTGATTTAAGTGCGCTAACCGAACAGCAGAAACGCGGTATGGCTGCTTTTTCTGATAATGGCTGTAGTGCTTGTCATAATGGCCCAGCACTTACGGATAGCCTGTTTCATGCTATAAAAGTACCAGGATCAACAGACCTAGGACGCTTTTTAGTAACGGGCGATGAAGGTGATAAGCATCGTTTTAAAACACCAACTTTGCGTAACGTTGCAGTTACCTACCCCTACTTTAACAACGGTGGCACTGCTACGTTAGAAGAAGCGGTTCAGGTAATGGGTAAAGAAATGTTGGGTCGTGAATTTAACAAAAAGACCAATGCCGATCTTGTTGCCTTTTTACATTCTCTAACTGGTGAAATGCCGCACATTGAAGTACCTGCGCTTCCTTAGTTTTGTCACCTAACTAAAAAGGAGTCTAATTAGGCTCCTTTTTTTGTTAAATAACTCTTAAGCCCTTTCACTAGAATTATTGCTTACTATCCCTGATAATCTAGCTATTTAAGTAGATAAATCAGGGTATAGAAATGTTACTAACGTTGGATAATCTAGCCCGACAAATACAAAGTTATCAGCCGCAAGTGCTTAAAAGCCGGATGCCCGAAGCGGCTGTGTTGTTGGCTGTGACTAAAGGCAATAACCCCGAAGTTATTTTAACACGCCGTGCGCAGCACTTAACTAGCCACCCTGGGCAGGTTGCTTTTCCTGGCGGTAAGCGTGATAAGCACGACCTTAACCTCTATTCCACTGCCTTGCGTGAAGCAGAAGAAGAAATAGGGCTTAACCCTTGGCAAGTAGAGCCTTTAGGGCGCTTAAGTGACGTTATTTCTTTGCATGGAATGAAGGTGACACCCTACGTTGCCTTAGTCCCCGAGGCGTTAGAATTTAGCCTTTGTGAAGAAGAACTAGATGCTATTTTTACTGTTCCCATTGAATGGCTACTAGAAGATCCGCGTAGCCATACCGATGTTATTCAACTAACAGACACCAGTAAGATTTATGTGCCCAGCTACTCTTTTAGTGAGTTCACCATCTGGGGCTTATCTGCGATGATGTTGGTTGAGTTTTTACAGGTGGGCTTTAATATGCCTATAGACCTTTATCAGCAACCTGAAGGCAAATTGTTGCACCGACCTTTGCGGCCTTTGCCTGTTTTCTAAAGTATTTTTTAAGTACCTATTTAAAGAGTGATTATGACTAAAATAAGTGTGACCAAAACAAGAGTTTTAACCGGTATTACCACTACAGGTACACCACATTTGGGTAATTATGTAGGTGCTATTCGCCCAGCCATAGACGCAAGCCGCGACCCTGATGTGCAGTCTTATTACTTTTTAGCCGACTTTCATGCGCTGATTAAATGCCATGAGCCAGCGCGCGTAGCTGAATCGCGCCGTGAAATTGCTGCCACTTGGCTGGCGCTAGGTTTGGATACTGATAATGCAATTTTTTATCGCCAAAGTGATATTCCAGAAATTCCTGAACTCACTTGGTTGCTAACTTGCGTGGCAGCTAAAGGCTTAATGAACCGTGCTCATGCTTATAAAGCTTCGGTACAAGAAAACCTAGATGCGGGCGATAAAGATGCCGATGCTGGCATTAATATGGGGCTGTATAGCTACCCTATTTTAATGGCTGCCGATATTTTAATGTTTAATGCCAACAAGGTTCCGGTAGGGCGTGACCAAACCCAACACCTTGAAATGGCCAGAGACATAGGCCAGCGTTTTAATCATATTTTTGGCGAAGAGTTTTTTGTGATGCCAGAAGCGGTGGTTGATGAGCGGGTGAGCGTTTTAGCCGGTTTAGATGGCCGCAAAATGAGCAAGAGCTATAACAACACCATTCCTTTGTTCGAGCCTGAAAAGAAATTTCGTAAGCTAATTAACAAAATTAAAACCAACTCCTTAGAGCCAGGCCAGCCTAAAGAAACCACTGACTGCACCTTGTTTCAAATTTACAGTGCTTTTTCCACTGATGCCGAAGTTGTAACTATGCGTGAGCGTTACGCGGCTGGTATAGGTTGGGGCGAAATGAAGGGTGAGCTGTTTGAGCTATTGAGTGAGCAGCTTAAAGGCCCGCGTGAAGAGTATCAGCGTTTATTAGCAGACCCCACTTATGTAGAAGGTGTGCTACAAAAAGGTGCTGAAAAAGCGCGCGCTCTAGCCACCCCTACACTGGAACGCTTAAAAGCAGCCGTTGGTCTAGGCCGCTTTATTTAAAACTATTAATTAGTTAGAGGCACTGGTGCGTAGAAGCTTTTTTCGCTTCTTGCCAGTGTCTTCCCAACCTCTAACGGCTTTAATTAAGTTCTCTTTTACTTCTAACGTTTCAAACCGGTAGTTACCAAAAACGACACAGGCATTGCCGTCAGGAATGGATTCTAAGTATTCAAGAATAACGCCATTCAGTGTTTTAGGGCCAAGTGTGGGTAAATCCCAACCTAGCTGTTTGTTAATTTCACGAATGTTGGCGCTAGCATCAATTAACCAAGAGCCGTCTTGTTGTAGCTGAATATCGTCTTGGTGATGTAGGGTGTCGGTCGTAAATTCACCGACTATTTCTTCCAGAATATCTTCTAAAGTAACCAAACCTTGCACGTCACCATATTCATCGACGACCATGCCAATACGGCGCTTTTCTTTTTGAAAGTTAAGCAGCTGCGTTTGAAGCGGTGTTGATTCGGGAATAAAGTAAGGCTCGCGAGTCTCTTGAATTAACATACCTTTAGTTGGGTTGTCTGCTGCTATAAGACGCAATGCACCCCGTAAATGAAGTATGCCTATAACGTCGTTAATATCACCTTTATAAACAGGAATGCGCGTGTGTTGTGAATGACGTAATAGTTCTAGAATTTGCTCTATGTCTTGTTCAAGGTCTATACCAATAACTTCTTGACGGGGAATCATTATGTCGTCAACGGTAATTTTTTCTAAATCAAGAATAGATAACAGCATGGCTTGGTGGCGGCTAGGTATTAAATTACCCGCTTCGTTTACCACGGTACGCAGCTCTTCAGAGGTTAAATTATCTTGTTTGTGTTGGTCTGGACGAGCACCTAATAACCTAAGAAAGAAGTTACCAATTAAATTCACTACCCAAACCAGTGGGTAAAGTAGTTTCAGCAAGGGTGTTAAGGCGTAGGAAGCAGGTTTGGCAAATTGTTCTGGGTGAAGGGCTGCCAAGGTTTTTGGTGTGACTTCAGCAAAAATAAGCACTACTAGGGTAAGTGCAAAGGTGGCGACTACTGGGCCAAGGCTTTCACCTAAAAAGTGAATGGCGATTACAGTTGCTATGGCGGCGGCAAAGTTATTAACAAAATTATTGCCAATAAGAATAACGCCGAGTAAGCGGTCTGGCCGTTCAAGTAGTTTACTAATTCTAATCGAGGGTTTATCACCTTGTTTAGCCTTGTGGCTAAGACGGTAGCGATTAATCGACATCATGCCCGTTTCAGAGCCAGAAAAGAATGCAGAACAGGCAATTAGTAGCACTAATAGCCCCAACAATAATCCAAGTGGTAGTTCAGCGTTCAAACAGTTTAGGCCTCATGCCAAGATAAATTGAAGTACAAACTTACTACCAAAGTAAGCCAAGAGTAATAATAAGCTGCCACCCAGCGTCCAGCGCACAGCGGTTAGGCCACGCCAGCCAAAACGCCAGCGACCTAGCAATAATAAACCAAAAGTAACCCAAGCGGCTAAAGAAAGTAGCGTTTTGTGTAGCATTCCAGCGGCAAACATATTATCTAAGAAAATAAAGCCGCTTAAAATACCTAGGCTAAGCAATAGCTGTCCAGCGAATAAGAGTTCAAAAAGCAGGCATTCCATCGTTTGTAATGGAGGTAAAACTGATAGCAAACCGCTGACTTGGCGGTGTTTTAACTGGTGGTTTTGGATTGCTAGTAATATGCCTTGTACACTGGCAAGTGCAAAGAGGCTGTAGGCAGAAAGTGAGGCAACAATATGAAAAAATAAGCCATTTCGACCTTCTAACGGCAAGGCACTCGTCATGCTGAATTGTGAAAGTAAAAGTGTTATAGCTGCTAAAGGAAACAATAACACTGCTAAATTCAGGGTAGGATGACGTAAACTTGTTATAAGAATAAAAGCACAAATTAACCAGTTGGCTAGTGAAGCGGCTTCTAGTACACCAAGGTTAAGTACTTCTGGCAGGCCAATATGGCCATAAAGTGCTAGGCCGTGGGCTAGTAAAGCACCCAAGCCAAGGAGACGTACAAGAGCTAGCTTAGCAGGAGCCTTGCGTGCTAAATGGAGTAAAACCCAAGATGCACCGGCAATATAAAAGGCTGCAGCAAGCAGAGTAAATGGAAGGGATGCGGCCATACTAACGTTGTGAAGCTCCTTGAATAATTATCTTACCATCCTAGCGGATTCCTTTAACTTTAGCATCCATTCCTAATGCTTATTGGTCTATAATCGGCACAAAAGCTTAGTACTGAGGGCAAGAAATGTTTGAAAATTTAAGTGATCGTCTATCGCAAACGTTACGCAGTATAACGGGTAACGCTAAATTAACAGAAGATAATATTAAAGAAACACTGCGTGAAGTGCGTATGGCGTTGCTTGAAGCCGACGTTGCACTGCCTGTAGTAAAAACTTTTATTGATCAGGTTCGCGAGCGCGCTGTAGGGCAGGAAGTTTCTAAAGCCTTAAAGCCAGGCGAGCAATTTTTAAAAATTGTTAATGAAACACTAACCGACACTATGGGTTCTGCCCATGCCGGTTTAGAGTTAAAAGGTGAGCCAGCCACTATTTTAATGGCTGGTTTACAGGGCGCGGGTAAAACCACCACGGTTGCCAAGTTAGCACGCTATTTACGTGAGCGTGAAAAGAAAAAAGTGCTAGTGGTTTCGGTGGATGTTTATCGCCCTGCGGCAATGGATCAACTTAAAACTTTAGCAGCCGAAGTTGGGGTTGATTGCTTCCCTACTACGCCAGACCAAAAGCCTGCGGCAATAATAGAAGCAGCGCGGCGCCATGCTAAAATTCAATTCTACGACGTTATGCTGGTGGATACTGCCGGTCGTTTACACGTAGATGAAGCGTTGATGGCTGAAATTAAAGCCATTCACGCCCAGTTAAAGCCCTGCGAAACGCTGTTTGTTGTTGATGCCATGACAGGGCAAGATGCGGCAAACACTGCTAAAGCCTTTAATGAAGCCCTGCCTTTAACGGGCGTGGTGTTAACCAAGGCCGACGGTGATGCGCGCGGTGGTGCTGCTTTGTCGGTGCGCCAGATTACCGGCAAGCCCATTAAGTTTATGGGTATGGGTGAAAAAACCGATGCCCTAGAACCTTTCCACCCTGACCGTATTGCCTCACGTATTTTAGGCATGGGTGATTTGCTCTCGCTGATTGAAGAAGCAGAGCGCACCATGGATAAAGACAAGGCCGCTAAGCTTGCAAAAAAAGTTAAGACAGGCAAGGGCTTTGACTTAGAAGATTTTCGCGAACAATTGCAGCAGATGAAAAAAATGGGTGGCATGTCGAGCATGTTAGAGAAGCTGCCCGGCATGGGTGGCTTGGCAAAAGTTGCTGAACAGCAAGGCCCAATGAAAGAGTTTGGTAAAATGGAAGCGTTAATTAATTCCATGACACCTTGGGAAAGGCAAAAGCCAGAGCTGTTGAACGGTTCACGCAAGCGCCGCATTTGTGAAGGTTCAGGCACCCAGCTGCAAGATTTGAATCGCTTAATTAAGCAACACAAACAAATGCAGAAAATGATGAAAAAAATGACCAATAAAGGCGCTATTGCTAATATGATGCGCGGGATGCAAGGTCAGTTACCGCCAGGTATGGGTGGCGGTGGCGGTTTTCCACCTAGGTTTTAAGAGCCTATTTTGAAGTTCAGTGTTAAAAAAGCCAGCTTCGGGCTTGCGTTTGTTGTTTAGGTCTCTACAATGGCGCAATTCTGAAGCTGTGTATTTAAATGTAGGCTGAATCTTAGTCAAAGCTTCCCAAGGCTGAAGTTATCTATTAGAATACTTCGCCTTTCAGGTGGCTTACTTCTTGAGCAGATTTTTAGTGCTAGGTTGGCTATCCGAATATAGGGTGACATCCTGGTCACAAATTTTATTGCAACGGTAGAAAAACTTCTGCGTTGTGTTTTCCGGATACTTTAAAGGAAAGACTTGTAATGGTAACCATTCGTCTAGCTCGTGGTGGCGCTAAAAAGCGTCCGTTTTATCATCTACACGTAACCGACTCACGTAATGCACGTGATGGTCGTTACATTGAGCGCCTAGGTTTTTTTAACCCTATTGCTCAGGGTAATGCAGAACGCTTCCGCGTTGATTCTGAGCGTCTACAGCACTGGGTTTCTCAGGGCGCACAGTTGTCTGAGCGTGTTGCAAAATTAGTTAAAGAAGCAGCTAAGCAGCAGTAATTTCTGCCGCAAAGCTAGTTGATCTTTTCGCACATGAGCGAGGTGCGCATGAGCGGAGTTAAAAGTCAGCTGACAGCACAAGAAAGTAAAGCTGAACTAATTGTACTAGGCAAAATAACCAGTGTTTTCGGAATTAAAGGCTGGGTGAAAGTTTATTCTTACACCGATCCTATGGAAAACTTACTGGCTTATCCTACATGGCAGCTTAGGCTTCATGGGCAAAGTAAATTAGTTCGTCAGCTTGATGGTCGTAAGCATGGCAAAGGCTTAATAGCTAAGTTAGAAGGCGTAGACACACCTGAAGATGCACGTTTATTGTCGGGTGCAGAAATTCTACTTAGTAAAGCTAAACTACCAAAACTGCAGGAAGGTGATTATTACTGGAGTCAATTAATTGGCTTGGAAGTAGTTAATCTTGAAGGCAAGCTTTTTGGTAAGGTGCATAGCCTGTTAGAAACCGGCGCTAATGATGTGCTGGTGGTTAAAGCTTGCCAAGGCAGCCTTGACCAACAAGAACGTTTAATACCTTGGTTGTTGCCCGATGTAGTACGTCAGGTCAACCTAGAAACTGCCCAAATTGAAGTGGATTGGGATGCAGACTTCTGAGTTAGAAAAACAACCCGAGAGCAAGTGGTTCGGTGTTGTCTCCTTGTTTCCGCAGATGTTTGATGCCATTACTCAGCAAGGTGTTTTAGCTAGGGCAGTAAAGCAGGGTTTACTAAATTTTGAATTTTGGAACCCGCGAGATTTTGCTACCGATAAGCATCGTACGGTTGATGATCGTCCTTATGGCGGTGGTCCTGGAATGCTTATGAAAGTAGAGCCTTTGCAAGCAGCAATAAAAGCTGCGCGTGCGGTGGCAGGATTTAACGCTAAAGTAATTTACCTTTCGCCTCAGGGTAGAAAGTTAGACCAAGCTGGCGTAGAAGAATTAGCAGCTTGTAACAAAAACTTAATTCTTGTTGCAGGCCGTTATGAAGGAATTGATGAGCGCCTTGTAGACTCAGAGATTGATGAGGAATGGTCGGTTGGTGACTATGTTCTCAGCGGTGGTGAACTAGCAGCTATGACACTGATTGATGCGGTGTCGCGTCTTGTTCCAGGAGTGCTTGGGCATGAGGCGTCTGCAGAAGAGGATTCTTTTGTAGATGGTTTGTTGGACTGTCCGCATTACACACGGCCTGAAGAGATTGATGGTGAAAAGGTACCTGAGGTATTACTCAGTGGTAACCATGAAGCCATACGTCGTTGGCGTCTGAAGCAGGCGCTGGGTCGAACCTGGTTGCGGCGCCCCGATTTACTGAAAGGACGTCAGTTAGATCAGGAGCAGCAGGTATTATTGACAGAATTTATCCGCGAATACGATGCCCCGCTTGCCAGGGCGCAAGTCGAGCGGCCTTAGTCCAGGAGTGAGCAGCAATGAGCAGCAGAAACCTTATTATTCAGGCTATTGAAGCCGAACAAATGACCAAAGAAATCCCTAACTTTGCACCCGGCGACACTGTTGTCGTTCAGGTAAAAGTAAAGGAAGGTACTCGTGAGCGTTTACAGGCTTACGAAGGTGTTGTACTTGGTAAGCGCAATCGTGGCTTAAACTCTGCTTTCACCGTGCGTAAAATTTCTAGCGGTGTTGGTGTAGAGCGTACTTTCCAAACTTACAGCCCTTTAGTTGAATCTATTCAAGTTAAGCGCCGTGGTGCTGTACGTCAGGCCAAGATTTACTACCTACGTGATCGTTCTGGTAAGTCTGCACGTATTAAAGAGAAGCTGGCTTAAGTTATTTTTGTCTGTTTTTACAGCAAAAATAGGTCGGTTAAAAACGGGTGCCTTAGGGTGCCCGTTTTTGCATTTTAAGCTTTCAATTTTGTGCTGCCAGTATTAGCCATTTAACTAGCTGCTAGGCATACTAGTTTGCTGGTTAATGGTTAGGAGATAATAATGTTTAAGCAGGTTTTAAAAGGTGTATTACTGTTGTTTTTTATTAGCTCTGCAATGGCTGCACCTAAAGATGCTATGCAGCTTCGCTTACAGAAAATTGATTCGCGCATAGAAGTTGTTGCAGTAAAAGAATCACCTATTGATAATTTTTATGAAGTGCAGTTAAGTTCAGGTGATTTACTGTATGTAAACAAACAAGCCGATTATATTTTTACTGGAAACCTGCTAGAAATCACTAATGATGGCCTAGTTGATTTAACTGAAGATTCCCGTTCCAATATTCGTACCAAAATTATTCAAGCAGTACCTGTGGCTGAGCAGGTGGTTTTTGCTGCTAAAGGCAAAACTAAAGCTGTAGTACAAATTTTTACAGATTCCACCTGCCCCTACTGTTCACGTTTACATGAGCAGGTGCCAGAATTAAACAAGCAAGGGGTGGAAGTAAGGTATTTAGCTTTTCCACGCCAAGGCCCACAAGGCAAGGGGTTTGATGACCTAGTGAATATTTGGTGTGCCGACGATAGGCAACAGGCAATGACCGCTGCTAAAGCAGGCAAAAAGCTGGCTACAAAGCAGTGTGATAACCCCATAGCCGAACAATATAATTTAGGTAGGAAGTTGGGTGTGCAAGGTACACCAGCAATTTTCTTACCCGATGGAAGGGTTATTCCAGGTTTTGTACCTGCAGAGCGTTTAATAAGTGAGTTAGGCTTGTAGTTTAGGTTAGAGTTTAGGTTAGAATTAATTAACAGAGACATCTTTAAATATAGGAGAGTATTTTGAAACCTGTAAAAGTGGCTATATGTGGACTAGGTACGGTTGGTGGCGGTGTATTTAATGTGCTGTCACGTAATGCCAGTGAAATTGCTCGTCGGGCAGGTCGGCCAATTGTTATTGAGCAGGTTGCTACTCGCACTCCTAATCCTAACTGTGATACAAGCAGCGTATATGTATCTCAGGATGTACTTGATGTTGTTAATAACCCAGAAATAGACATAGTTGTCGAATTAATTGGTGGTTATGACATTGCTTATGAACTGGTAATGAAGGCTATTAAAGCGGGCAAGCACGTAGTAACGGCTAATAAAGCCTTAATTGCAGTGCATGGTAATGAAATTTTCCAAGCAGCGCGTGAAGCCGGTGTAGTGGTTGCTTTTGAAGCAGCGGTTGCTGGTGGTATTCCCATTATTAAATCCATTCGTGAAGGCTTAACGGCCAATAAAATTCAGTGGGTTGCCGGTATTATTAATGGCACAGGCAACTACATTCTTAGCAGTATGCAGCAAGAAGGTAAGTCGTTTCAAGACGCTTTAGCTGAAGCACAAGAATTAGGCTATGCCGAAGCCGACCCTACCTTTGACGTTGAAGGCATAGATGCTGCACATAAATTAACCATTCTTTCTGCTATCGCTTTTGGTGTGCCACTAAGCTTTGATAATGTTTATACCGAAGGCATTAGCCGCATTACTATAGAAGATATTAAGCAGGCTGAAGCACTGGGTTATGTCATTAAACACCTAGGTATTACGCGTCGCACTGAAGACGGTTTAGAGCTGCGCGTTCACCCCACTTTAATTCCTAAGCAACGTTTGCTTGCTAATGTGAATGGCGTAAAAAATGCCGTTATGGTGTGTGGTGATGCCGCTGGGCCAACGCTTTATTATGGTGCCGGTGCTGGTGCTGAACCTACGGCTTCTTCTGTTATTGCAGATTTGGTTGATGTGGCGCGTGCTATGGGTGTCGATCAAGCTTCACGCGTGCCTTACCTAGCCTTTGCCGACCAAGCCTATGATATTCCTGTATTGCCTATGGAAGAAATTGAAACAGCCTATTATTTACGCCTGTTAGCAGTAGACCGCCCAGGGGTATTGGCGCGAGTGGCTACTATTTTAAGCGAGCAGGGCATCAGCATTGAAGCCATAGTGCAAAAAGATTCAACTGAAGGTGAGTTGGTGCCAATTATTTTATTAACTCACGTTACTAAAGAAGCCAGTATGAATGAAGTTATTCGCCAAATTGAGTCTCTAGCAGACATTGCTGGTGGTGTAATGCGTATTCGTGTTGAAAACTTGAACGATCAATAACCTTATATAGCGAGATAAAGCCGTGCGTTATATCAGTACTCGTGGGCAAGCGCCTGCACTAAGTTTTGAAGAAGTGGTATTAACCGGTTTGGCACCAGACGGTGGCCTTTATGTGCCAGAAACCTACCCACAAATGAGCAAGCAAGCCATTGCTGACTTGGCTGGCTTGCCTTATCACGAAGTCGCTTTCAGAATTATGCGTCCTTACATAGGCGATTGCATAGACGAAGCAACTTTGCGCGATATTTTAAAGAAAACCTATGCCAGCTTTAATCACGATGCAGTCGCGCCTTTAAAGCAGTTAGATAACAATCACTTTTTGTTAGAGCTGTTTCATGGCCCTACCTTGGCGTTTAAAGACGTTGCTTTGCAGCTATTAGGCCGTTTGTTAGATCACTTCCTAGTGAAGCGTGGTGAACGTGGCGTTATTATGGGGGCTACTTCGGGTGATACTGGCTCGGCAGCCATTGAAGGTTGTAAGCCGTGTGAGCAGGTCGATATTTTTATTTTGCACCCGCATAACCGTGTTTCAGAAGTGCAGCGCCGCCAAATGACCTGTGTACTTGCGCCGAACGTACACAACTTGGCCATTGAAGGTGATTTTGATGATTGCCAAGCCATGGTTAAAGCCAGTTTTGGTGATCAAAGCTTTCTAAACGGCCAGCGTTTAATCGCAGTTAACTCGATTAACTGGGCGCGGATTATGGCGCAAATTGTTTATTACTTTACCAGTGCCGTTGCCTTGGGTGCGCCACACCGTGAAGTGTCTTTTAGTGTGCCTTCGGCTAACTTTGGTGATGTGTTTGCTGGTTATGTGGCGCGTAAAATGGGCTTGCCTATCCGCCAGCTTATTGTTGCAACCAATGCCAACGATATTTTACACCGCACTTTGCATAGCAATGATTTCAGCAAAAAGAAGCTAGAACCAACCCTTGCGCCTTCAATGGATATAGTGGTTTCTTCTAACTTTGAACGCCTGTTGTTCGACTTATATGAACAAGACGGTGCTGCCGTAGCCAGTTTATTAGAAGACTTCCAAAACCAAGCCACCCAGTTAGATCCTAAAGCTTGGGCCAAGGCACAAGAAGTTTTTGCAAGCCTTGCATTAGATGACGCGACTATTTTAAAAGTGATAGCCGATGCCTTTAAGCGCACCGGAGAGTTGTTAGACCCACACACGGCAACGGGTTATTTGGCGGCACAAAAATGCGCGGTTGATCCAAGTGTGCCAGTAATTACTTTGGCAACAGCCCACCCTGCTAAATTTGAAGAAGCCATTATTAAAGCCGGTTTTGCAGCAGGTGCTAGCTTGCCTGAACACATGAGTGACTTGTTAGAGCGTGAAGAGCGTTACACAGTATTAGCTGCCGACTTAAAAGCTGTACAAGCACATTTAGCTGAAGTGCAAAGTAAATAACATTAATTATTATTGTTGTAAAAGAGTGGCTTAGTAATAGGTCGGGCAGTTTACAAGGAGAAACAACACAATGTTGAACAGGCTAAGTATAGGGCTAAGAATACAGTTGGGCTTTGCTTTTGTTTTAATACTAGGTATTGGCATCCTGCTGCCACTTCAGTTGCACAATATGGATGAACTGATGCTGCAAACGGAGCAGAGTGCGCTTAATCGGTTACATCAAGCAGCATTGGATGAAATTGAAGCTCAGCAATCTCAAGCACTACACCTAGCCGCCGCCATTGCTAATCAGCCAGCTATTCAACGTGATTTTGCAATGCAAAACCGTGAAGCTTTGCAAGAACAGCTGCTGCCAGTATTTAACAACCTAAAACAAATGGCAGGTATTGAACAAATGCAGTTCCACCTGCCGCCAGCCACTTCTTTTCTTCGGTTACACCAGCCGGCTAAATTTGGCGATGACCTTGCATCATTTCGCCAAACGGTAGTAGTAACTAATCGCACTAAAGCAGTGGTTTCTGGTATTGAAAGCGGTGTAGCCGGTGTCGGTATTCGTGGCGTGGTACCGGTTAGTTGGCAGGGTCAACATTACGGCAGTTTAGAGTTTGGTTTATCTTTGCGTCAGGCCTATGCCGATGCTTTTAAAGCCAGCCAAAAAGCCGATATGGTTATTTATCAAGCCAAAGAAAACGGGTTTGAGACGCTAGTCAGTACTTGGCGTGGTGAAGCACTGATTAACCCCAGTGACTTAAAAGAAGTAATGCAAGGCAATCAATTAACGACACGAGCTTCACAAAAAGGCCAAGATATTGCTGTTTTAGCTACTCCTCTAAAAGATTATAGCGGCAATACTATTGGTGTGGTGGCCATTTATGCCGACCGTTCTGCCAGTGTGGCAGCCTTTAAAAGCGCCATTGCTACTAGCTCCACCGTGGCACTTTTTATTCTCTTAGCCGGTTTATTGGTTTCTTGGTTCTTAGCGCGTGGCATTATTTCGCCAATTAAACGCTTAAACCTTGCTTTACAAAATATTTCTGAAGGCGAGCAAGACCTACGCCAGCGTTTACCTGTGGAAGGTGAGAATGAGCTAGCTGAAGTGGCTAAGTCTTTTAATAACTTTGTAGCCAAAGTTGAAAAAACAGTGCTTGCTGTTTTAGACCATGTTGGCCAGTTGGGTGAAAAAGCTGAATACACCTTCCGTGTAACAGGCGAAACAGCTGATTCTATGCGTCGCCAGCAAATGAGTACCGAAGAAGTTTCTACTGCTATGAATGAAATGTCGGTTACGGCGGTAGAAATTGCTAGCCATGCCGCTGAAACAGCCAATGCAACCGATCAAGCAGACCAAAGTTCAGCCCATGGTAATGAAGTGGTTCACCAAACCAGCGAAGGTATTTCACGCCTTGCTGCTGAAGTGAATCAAGCAGCACAGGTTATTCGTAAGCTAAATGAATACAGTGAAAACATTGGCAGCATTTTAGATGTTATTAGCAGCATTTCTGAACAAACTAACCTCTTAGCACTTAACGCTGCCATTGAAGCGGCGCGTGCTGGTGAACATGGCCGTGGTTTTGCGGTAGTCGCCGATGAAGTTCGCCAGCTGGCCCAGCGTTCACAAGAAGCAACCGGCCAAATTCACGGCATGATAGAACAGTTACAGCAGGGTGTTGAAGAGTCGGTAACTGTTATTGAACGCAGCCATAAAGAAGCTGAAAAAA
>JAAYGA010000082.1 GCA_012727935.1 Pseudomonadaceae bacterium
ACCGGCTTCTGGCGATGATAAAACCTCGTTAATGATTTCTATGCGTAACTTGCCGGGCGCTTTGCATCAAATTCTTGAACCCTTTAATACCCATAATATAGATATGACCCGCATTGAAAGCCGTCCTAACCGTTCAGGCGCTTGGAATTATGTGTTCTTTATCGACTTTGATGGCCACATAGATGAGCCAAGGGTTCAGCCCGTATTAAAAGAAATTGCCGAAAGAGCCGCCGATATGAAAGTGCTCGGTTCTTACCCCAAAGGCGTTTTATAAAACACCTATTATCGACTTAAAAGAGACAAAGTAATGAGCTGCGATTTTTTTAAACTAGCCAATGCAGGTGTGCAAGGTCTTATGCCTTATCAGCCAGGTAAGCCGGTTGATGAAGTAGCCCGAGAGTTAAACCTAGACCCCAACAGCATAGTTAAACTTGCCAGTAACGAAAACCCGCAGGGCCCTAGCCCAAAAGCCTTAGCGGCGATTCAGCAAGAATTAGCAGAGTTAACCCGTTACCCCGATGGCAGTGGCTACCGTTTAAAAGCTGCTTTGGCTAAAAAGTTTGATCTAAGCACTCGCCAAATTACCTTGGGTAATGGCTCGAATGACTTGTTAGATTTAATTGGTCGTTGCTGGTTAGCGCCGGGTCGTAATGCTGTTTATAGCGAATACAGCTTTGCCGTTTACCCGATTACCACTCAAGCCATGGGCGCAGAGCATAAGGTGGTTCCGGCTAAAAACTGGGGGCACGACTTACCCGCTATGGCCGCAGCCATTGATGAAAACACCAGCGTGGTCTTTGTTGCCAACCCTAATAACCCAACCGGTACTTGGCTGTCTGAAACCCAGCTGCGTGAATTTATGCAGCGTGTACCAGAAAACGTGCTGGTGGTATTAGATGAAGCCTATTCTGAATACGTAGATGAGCAGGCTTACCCAGACACTTTAAAGCTGCTGAACGACTTTGCTAATATTGTGGTTTGCCGTACCTTTTCTAAAGCCTATGGTTTAGCTGCTTTACGTGTAGGTTATAGCGTTTCTTCTGTGAACATTGCGGAAACCCTGAACCGTATTCGTCAGCCTTTTAACGTTAACTCCTTGGCACTAGAAGCGTCTTTAGCTGCTTTGCATGACGATGACTATTTGCAGCAGTCAGTTGTTACTAACAAGGCAGGTATGTTGCAGCTAGAAACCGCTTTTCGTGAACTGGGTTTGTCTTACATTCCATCAGTGGGTAACTTTATTTGTGTGGAAGTGGGTGATGCTGAAGCAGTCAATAATGCGCTGCTTAAAGAAGGCATTATTGTGCGTCCTTTACGCCCCTACCGTATGAATGAACACCTGCGTGTCAGTATCGGTTTACCTGAAGAAAACCAACGCTTTATAGATGCACTGCGTAAGGTCATTTGATTCGTGGTAGAAGCTAAGCAAGCTGTAAACAAACTGCTCATTGTTGGCCTAGGCTTAATCGGCGGATCGGTTGCCCTAGCCGCTAGGCGTGCTGGTTTTGCCAATAGCTATTTGGGTGTTGATCTTGCCTATGAAGAACGTCAAGGCGCTATTTCTTTAGGTGTGGTCGATCAAGCAAGTGCCTCTTTAGCAGAACTCGCACCCGATGCAGATTTAATTCTCTTAGCTGTGCCAGTCTTAGCAATGGAGCCCGTGCTAAGGGCTTTAAAACCCCACCTAAAACCCACTGCTGTTGTTACCGATGTCGGTTCAGCCAAAGCGGTAGTCTTAGAAGCCGCCAAAAAAGTATTTAATGAACTTCCGCCCCGCTTAATTTTAGGCCACCCCATAGCGGGCGCTGAAAAAAGCGGTGTGCTGGCCTCGCAGGTTGATTTATTTGCGGGCCGTAAGGTGATTTTAACGCCAACTGCCAACAACGACCCAGAAGCCTTAGCCTTGGTAACTCAGCTTTGGCAGGCCTGTGGTGCTGAAGTGATAGAAATGGACGTGATTAAGCACGACCAAGTTCTAGCAAGAACCAGCCATTTACCGCACTTGTTGGCTTTTTCTTTAGTAGAAACGCTGGCACGTAAAGATGAACGTTTAGAGATTTTTCGCTACGCCGCCGGTGGTTTTCGTGACTTTACCCGAGTGGCAGCCAGTGACCCTGTTATGTGGCGGGATATTTTTCTAGCCAATCGTGATGCCACCCTAGAGGCATTGGATGAATTTTTGGAAGGGGTGCAACGGCTAAAAAAAGCTGTTGAATCTCACGATGCTGAAGCGCTAGTGAGCACTTTTACACGAGCAAAATCGGCACGTGATTATTTTACCGCTCTGCTGAATGAAACGGGCTATCAAACCATGCAAACAACAACGCTAAATTTTATTACCCAGCCAGGTGCTAAAACCATTAAAGGCAGTATTCGTGTACCGGGCGATAAATCCATTTCGCACCGCTCCATTATGCTTGGCTCTTTGGCCGAAGGTGTTACCCAAGTTAAAGGCTTTTTAGAAGGCGAAGATGCACTGGCTACGCTGCAAACTTTCC
>JAAYGA010000011.1 GCA_012727935.1 Pseudomonadaceae bacterium
CATATCGGTTTTTCTGTACCGGCCGTTTGGTATGAAGAGCATCGACAAACACCCAGTTTTGAATTGTATGGGCATTTTCAAGCCCTGAACCCTTTTGCACTCTTAGGCCATAACCAAGCATTTGGTTGGTCGCTAACCATGTTTCAAAATGATGATTTAGACCTCATCGCCCTGCCACCTAACTGGGATAATTTAGCCAGTCATACCGAGTTAATCGCCATAAAAGGCCAGCCAGCTGAAGAGCTAATCCTTTATAGCTCAGATTTTGGCCCCATCATTAACGCTGCGCTAGGTGAAGAAATACCTGACACGCCCATTGCACTCTGGTGGGCTTTTTTAAAAACCGAAAATCCCATTTTAGACGCTTTTTACGACTTCAACCGTGCTAACACGCTGGATAAAGCCCGTGCAGCTGCCAGTAAAATTCATGCCCCTGGGTTAAATATGGTTTGGGCTAATGCTGAAGGCGATATTGCTTGGTGGGCAGCAAGTAAAATGCCGATTCGTGATGCCAGCGCTCAGCCTGCTTTTATACTCGACAGCCAAACTGACCAAGCTAAAAAATACGGCTTCTACCCTTTTAGCGATAACCCGCAAGAAGAAAACCCCGAGCGAGGTTATATCGTTTCTGCAAATTACCTGCCGGCTTCACCTAATCGAGTGCCACTGCCTGGCTACTACAACCTTGCCGACCGTGGTGAACAACTAATCAAAGAACTTAGTCAGCCCAACATAAAATGGAACACCCAAAATAGCCAAGCGGTGCAACTAGGCGAACAAAGCGGCTATGCACCGCGCTTGCTAAAACCCTTATTAGGCGATTTATATGCCAGCGCCAGCAGTAAAGAAGAAACACTACTCATTAACCAGTTAGCAAAATGGCCAGGCAACTTCCCAACTAACAGCTATTTACCAACAGTGTTTACGGAATTTACCTACCAACTATTAACGGCTACTTTTTTAGATGAACTAGGCGAAGCAACATTTAATAACCTGCTCAATACACGGATTATTGACAGCGCCCTACCCTTATTAGCCGCCGACCCATCTTCGCCTTGGTGGAATAATTATCAAACTGGCACCAACCAAACCCGCCAAGTGGTAATTAGCCAAGCTTGGCAGGCAACTTTAAAGCACCTAAATAAAACATTAGGACCTAAGCTAGACGATTGGCAGTGGGGTAAGGCGCATACCCTTACGCACAATCACCCTTTAGGCGCACAAAAACCTTTAGATAAGCTATTTGATGTAGGTGGTTTTGCAGTCTCAGGTGGCCATGAACTGCCTAATAATTTATCAAGCGGTTACAGCAGTGCGCCTTGGGCAGTGGAATACGGCCCATCAACCCGCCGTTTAATTGATTTTGCTGCGCCCGAACAAGCCTTAGGTATTAACCCAGTAGGGCAAAGCGGCGTGAAGTTTGATAAACACTATTCAGACCAAGCTAAAGCTTATAGTGAAGGGCGCTACTACCCACAACACTTGGTAGAAAAAGATATCGAGCAGAATACCCAAAGCACGTTAAGGCTAGTGCCTTAGGTTAGATATAAAACACAAACACCGTTTCTATTTTTTTGGTCAACTGATTCAGGCATTTTATTAATATAGGATAATTCTTTAATTATATTTAAAAAATAATTTCCTGCTCACTCTACCTTACTAACGAGGCTGTAGAAAAACCTGTTTTCAGCCAGCTTTTCCCACCAACAGCTCGTTTTCTGTTATTTATA
>JAAYGA010000083.1 GCA_012727935.1 Pseudomonadaceae bacterium
CCAACGCCCTTTACTTACCAACTAAACGACCTAACCTTAGCTTTTACCAATAATGACTTTGTGCAGGTGAATGCACAGATGAATCAGCAAATGGTTAAGCAGGCTTTAAATTGGCTGCAATTACAAGGTAACGAAAAGGTCTTGGATTTATTCTGCGGTTTTGGCAACTTCACCCTACCTTTAGCCAAGCAAGCTGCTGAAGTATTGGGCGTGGAAGGCTCTAAAAACCAAGTGGAAGGTGCTAAAGCCAATGCACTGGCAAACAATTTAACCAATGCCCACTTTGTTGCCGCTGATCTTAACCTGCCTTTAAAAGAACAAGCTTGGCTAACTAAAGATGCGGTTTGGGATTGGGTGGTATTAGACCCACCCAGAGCCGGTGCCGAAGCCATTTGTGAACAAATGAGCCAGCTAGGTGCCAAAAAAGTTCTGTATGTTTCATGTAACCCAGCAACCCTAGCAAGGGATAGCGCACTTCTTTTACAGCAGGGTTTTGAGCTTAAACAGCTGGGCATTATGGATATGTTCCCGCAAACCGCTCACGTGGAATGCATGGCTTTGTTTGTGCAGCACTAGCCTGCTTAGTGGTAGTATATTGCGTTTATTTAGCGTCCACTCCTAAAAAATAACAGAGCAAAATACCCATGCTGTTAATGATCGACAACTTTGATAGCTTCACTTTTAACATCGTTCAATACCTAGCCGAGCTAGGTGCCGATGTTCGAGTCGAGCGCAACAATGCGTTAACGCTTGAGCAAATTGAAGCCATGAACCCTAGCCACTTGGTTATTTCACCCGGCCCTTGTACGCCCAACGAAGCCGGTATTTCTGTTGCCGCCATTCAGCACTTTGCTGGCAAATTACCCATTTTAGGTGTTTGCCTAGGGCACCAAGCCATAGGTCAGGCGTTTGGTGGCAAGGTGGTTAGAGCGCCGCAAGTGATGCACGGTAAAACTTCCTTAGTCGAACACTACAACACGGGGGTTTTTAGTGGTCTAGAAAACCCTTTGCTGGTCACTCGTTACCATTCTTTAGTCATTGAAGAGGCCAGCCTGCCCGATTGTTTAGAAGTGACTTCCCGGGTGGTAGCCGATGACCCGACCCCTGAATTAATTATGGGCATTAAACACAAAACACTCGCTGTTGAAGGCGTACAGTTTCACCCTGAATCCATTATGTCGCATCAAGGTCACCAACTATTAAAAAACTTTTTGGAGAAAAAACATGGACATGAAGCAAGCCGTTGATGCTGTCTCACGCTTTAAAGATTTATCACGCGAAGAAATGCACGATGTCATGCATTTAATTATGACCGGACAAGCGACACCGGCTCAAATGGCAGGTTTTTTAGTTGGTTTACGCATGAAAGGTGAGACAGTGGATGAAATCACTGCCGCCGCTGAAGTAATGCGTAAGCTTGCCACTCCGGTAAATATTGATTCAAATAATCTAGTCGACATTGTTGGTACCGGTGGCGATGGCGCTAACCTTTTTAACGTTTCCACCTGCACTTCTTTAGTTGTCTCTGCTGCGGGTGGCCAAGTTGCCAAGCACGGCAATCGTTCTATTTCCTCTTCTAGCGGCAGTGCCGATTTGCTCGATGCTGCTGGTGTTAATTTAAACCTTAGCCCTGAACAAGTTGCCCGCTGCGTGACAGAAATCGGCCTAGGCTTTATGTTTGCCCCACAATTCCACAGCGCCATGCGCCATGCTGTGACTGTGCGTGGTGAAATGGGCGTGCGTACCATCTTTAATATTCTTGGCCCGCTAACTAACCCAGCCGGTGCTAAGCATCAACTGTTAGGTGTTTACACTGCCAAGCTAGTAAAGCCTTTAGCCAAGGTTTTAGGTAATCTGGGTTTAACCCATGCGCTAGTGGTCAGCAGTGACGATGGTTTAGATGAAATTTCCATTGCGGCGCCCACCCACGTTGCTGAATACCGTGATGGTCGGGTCATTGAATACATTATTAAGCCCGAAGATTTTGGCCTACAACGCCATTCACTCGATCCTTTACGGGTTAATTCTGCTAAAGAATCACTTGAATTAATTAAAAAAGTGCTAAAAAACGAACCCGGCCCAGCCCGTGATATGGTGTTATTAAATGCTGGTGCAGCGCTGTTTGCTGCCGATGTAGCCGACTCAATTATCGAAGGCGTGGCCTTGGCACAAGATGCCTTAGCTTCTGGCCAAGCTGCTGAAAAACTTAAGGTGCTGGTGAATTTTACCCAGAGTCTTGCTGAATAAGGTTTAACTTATGTCCAATGATACCCCCACTATTTTAAAGAACATTGTAGAGCGCAAACACCAAGAAGTGGCTGAACGTAGCCAGCTAATCTCTTTAAGCGATCTTTACAAAAAAGCTGAAAAAGCCAGAGCACCTCGTCACTTTACCCAAGCCTTGCTTGATAAAGCAGCGTCTGGCCAGCCGGCTGTTATTGCCGAAATTAAAAAAGCCTCCCCCAGCAAGGGTGTGTTACGAGAAAACTTTAATCCTGCTGAAATTGCTATGCGTTATGAAGACTGTGGCGCAACCTGCCTTTCTGTATTAACCGATGAAGACTTTTTTAAAGGCCATGAAAACTTCCTACTAGAAGCCCGTGCCGCTTGTAACCTACCTGTTATTCGTAAAGATTTTATTGTTGATCCTTACCAAGTAGTCGAAGCGCGCGCCATGAATGCAGACTGTATTTTATTAATTGCTGCTTGTTTAACCGATAAACAAATGCGTGAGCTTAACTTGCTTGCCCATGAGTTAGGTATGGATGTGCTAATCGAAGTGCATAACCGTGCCGAGCTTGATCGTGCTTTACAAGTGCCGAATCGCCTGATTGGTATTAACAACCGCGACCTACACACTTTTGAAGTCAAGCTTGAAAACACTTGGGATTTACTGCCTTTTATTCCTGAAGATAGGCTAGTCATTACTGAAAGCGGCATTCTTAATCGTGATGATGTAATCGCCATGCAAAAACATAAGGTTAACGCCTTTTTAGTGGGTGAAGCCTTTATGCGAGCAGAAGATCCGGGCCAAGCACTTCAAGCGCTGTTTTTCTCTTAGCTCTTTGACTTGCATCAGGCTTAGTTTAAATGACCTTGTCAGCCTTAGGGCTAGCGACTAAACGTTAGGTATCAATCTTTTTAGCTAGTCGTTAAACCCTAAGGAGCAGTATTTATGAAAAAGGAATGGGTAGATTCTACTCGTCGTCGTTTATTAAAAGGGGTGGCAGGCGTTACTTTAATTGCTGTTTTGCCAGCCTTACCTTCACTTAATAAAGCTAAAAAACCTGCCTTAACAAGCTGCAGTGTTAATTGCACTAGCCCTTGCCCTTTAAATTCATCTTTTAAATCTGATGCTTGAATTTGCTAGTTAACTCACTGTTTTTAAAAAATTACTAGAGACAAATTGTTGATTAAAAAGTGATAAAATCAACTTTATTATTATTTTAATTTTTATCTAAGAAGGTTAAAACAATGCAAGCAAAAGTTAAATGGACAGACGGTGTACAGTTTGTTGCTGAGTCAGGTTCAGGTCATGCCCTAGTTGTGGATGGCTCGCCCGAAGCCGGTGGTCGTAACACAGGGCCTCGGCCTATGGAATTATTGTTAATGGGGCTAGGGGCTTGTAGTAGCTACGATGTAGTCACTATTTTGAAGAAATCTAGGCAAGACATTGTTGATTGCCAAGTTTCAGTTGAAGCCGAAAGGGTGGATGCCATTCCAGCTATTTTTAGCAAGGTTCACCTACACTTTATGGTAACAGGCAAAGATTTAAAACCTGCACAGGTTGAGCGTGCTGTTACCTTGTCAGCAGAAAAATATTGTTCAGCATCCATTATGCTAGGCAATGGCGGTGTGAAAATAACTCACAGCCATGAAGTAATTGAAGCTTAGCTAGCTTAAAAGCTACCCCAAGTATGCTTAGGGTAGCTTTATTTTAGAGATTAAAGCTTAAGAAAAGTTAAGTGGGCGCTCGCCTTGTTCGTCACGAATGCTGGTCGGTAAACCCATCTGGTTTAATAGGTTTAAAAAAGGTGTGGGCGGTAGTTCTTCCACGTTCACCATTTTTTCGACATCCCAAATGCCTTGGGCAACTAAAATCGCTGCTGCAACGGGTGGCACACCGGCGGTGTAAGAAATGCCCTGCGAACCCACTTCGTTATAAGCTTCTTTATGATCTGCTACGTTGTAAATAAACACTTCACGTTCTTGGCCGTCTTTTTTACCCTTAACTAAATCACCAATGCAGGTTTTGCCTGTGTAATTAGGTGCTAAAGCGGTTGGGTTAGGCAGCACAGCTTTTACCACTTTAAGCGGCACTACTTCTAAACCTTCAGCTGTGGTTACTGGCTGTTCAGACAATAAACCTAGATTATTCAGCACGTTAAATACATTAATGTAGTGTTCACCAAAGCCCATCCAAAAACGGATATTGGGTACATCTAAGTTTTTAGATAAAGAATGAATTTCATCATGGCCGGTCATATAGCTAGTATGCTCACCCACCAGAGGCAAATCATCGGTACGCTTTACTTCAAACATTTTATTGCTGGTCCATTGGCTGTTTTGCCAAGACCACACCTGCCCAGTAAATTCCCGAAAATTAATTTCAGGATCAAAATTAGTCGCAAAATAATGCCCGTGGCTGCCAGCGTTAATATCAATAATATCAATGGAATCAATGGTATCAAAGTAATCTTGTTTAGCTAGAGCGGCATAGGCATTCACTACACCTGGGTCAAAACCCACGCCTAAAATGGCGGTTATTTTTTTCTCGGCACAGATTGCTTTACGCTTCCATTCGTAATTTTCATACCAAGGGGGCGTTTCACAAATTTTGCTGGGGTCTTCATGAATGGCTGTGTCTAGGTAGGCTGCACCCGTTTCAATGCAGGCGCTAAGCACCGCCATATTAACAAAAGCTGAGCCTACGTTAATTACGATCTGAGATTGGGTATCTCGAATTAAAGCAGCTGTAGCGGCTACGTCTAAAGCATCCAATGCAAAACACTGAATCGTCCCTGCTAGCTTCATACTGCCTTTTTCTTCAACACTTTTAGCAATTTCTTCACATTTTTCTACTGTGCGTGAAGCCAAGACTAATTGACCTAGAATATCGTTATTTTGAGCACACTTGTGTGCAACAACCTGAGCGACACCACCAGCACCAATAATCAGAACGTTTTTTTTCATTTCCAGACTCAACTCCACTTTTAACACAATCGATGCAGGGGCTCAGGAGAGCCCTTGCACAAAGTCGCCGTAATTAAACTCCTTAACAAGTTCAATACGGCCATCTAGTTGCTTAATAGCAATGGCTGGCATTTGCACACCGTTAAACCAGTTTTTCTTCACCATGGTATAACCGGCTGTGTCTTGAAAAGATAGCCGATCACCTATTTGTAAGGGTTTTTCAAACTTAAACTCACCAAAGATATCGCCTGCTAAACAGGACTTACCACACACCATATAGTCATACTCACCTTGGTTGGGTAGTAGTTTGGCGGTTTCACGGTAAATAAGTAGGTCTAATAAATGCGCTTCTATTGAACTATCAACAATCGCCAAATTTTTACCATTAAACAAGGTGTCTAATACGGTTACTTCTAAAGTGCAGGTATTAGTAATGGCAGCTTCGCCAGGTTCTAAATAAACCTGTACGCCCCAAGTTTGAGCAAAGTTTTTTAAGCGTTGGCAAAAGGCATCGAGCGGATAATTTTCACCCGTAAAATGAATGCCACCACCCAAACTTACCCATTCAACTTGCTTTAACAGTTCACCAAAACGTGCTTCGATGCCGGTTAGCATTTCATCAAAGCGTTCAAAGCTTTCGTTTTCACAATTGTTGTGGAACATAAAGCCAGAAATTTTATCCATGACTGTGGCTATTTTAGCAGGGTCATGTTCACCCAAACGGCTAAAGGGGCGAGCTGGGTCTGCCAAAGTAAATTCTGAGGTGCTAACCCCAGGATTAACCCGTAAGCCACGAATATGCTCACGCGAGACACTTTCAAAACGCTCTAACTGGCTAATCGAATTAAAAATAATTTTGTCGCTATTAGCTAATACTTCAGCTATTTCATCATCGGCATAGGCCACGCTGTAAGCATGGGTTTCACCGGCAAATTTTTCACGACCCAGTTTAACTTCGTAAAGGGAAGAAGAAGTGGTGCCATCCATGTAGTCTTGCATTAAGTCAAAAACCGACCAAGTGGCAAAGCACTTAAGCGCCAATAACGCTTTAGCGCCCGACTGTTTACGAACATAGGCAATTTTTTCCATGTTCTTAAGCAGTTGGTTTTTATCAATTAGGTAATAAGGGGTGTTAAGCATCGTAAGCCTCACACCTAGCCTAGTGTTTAATTCACTAGACTAAGTTTAGTGTTAGCAAAACGCGCGATTATATACGATAAACGCTTTTAGTCATCACCTTTGAGAGCAAGGTCATGACTTTTTTTACTGGGGAAGGGAATTCGATACCACCGGCACTGAGTGCCCATTCAGCATGTTGCGCTTCATCTTGGTGCATTTGGCGCAAAATAGCGCGTGAACGCTCATCCTGAATGGGTAAAGATTCAAAGTGTTCTTCTAGGTGGTTGCAAACCTGTTCTTCAGTGGCCGCGACAAAGCCTAGGCTGTATTTGTCGCCTGCTAAACCCGCTGCCGCGCCTATCCCAAAAGACAGGCCATAAAACAGTGGGTTTAACACGCTGGTGCGACTATCTAACTCTTGCAAGCGTTGGTCACACCAAGCTAGGTGGTCTATCTCTTCCTGTGCTGCTAAGCTCATTTGCTCGCGTACTTCTTCCAACTTGGCCGTTGCGGCTTGGCCTTGATAAAGTGCCTGAGCGCAAACTTCACCGGTGTGATTAATTCGCATTAAACCTGCCGCATGGCGGCGCTCAGCTTCATCCATATCGGCCTGTTCATGTGCCAAAGCTGGGTTAGGCCGCTGTGCTTGTGCCGCCTTAGGCACCAGTGTGCGTAGTAACACATCAAACTGGTTAATGACTTGATCAACCTTGCTTTCTTGTCTGGGAAGAGACATACCACCCTCCTGATTTTAAGCTACACCCAACTGCTTTAAGGTGTGGCGAGCAATCATTTTTTCTTCATTGGTTGGAATAGCAAACACCTTCACACGGCTGTCATCAGCTGAAATTAGGTATTCATTGGCTTGGTTACGTGCAGGGTCTAGCTTCATACCTAGCCAAGCATTTTGCTTAACCACCGCGGCACGTAAATCGGCATCATTTTCACCCACACCGCCGGTGAAAACAAATACATCTAAACCGCCTAAAGCCGCTGCCAAAGAACCCGTTTCACGCGCAATGCGATAAACCAGCATATCAATGGCTTTTTTAGCCAGTGGGTTGTCTGATTTTTTCAGGGTGAGCATGTCAGAAGAAACGCCACCGGAAACACCAAACCAACCACATTCCTTATAAAGGAAGTTTTCTAGCTGTTTAGCATCCCAGCCTTTTTCTTGCATTAAATACAACATTACACCTGGGTCTAGCTGGCCTGAACGCGTACCCATAGGCAAGCCTTCAACTGCAGTAAAGCCCATAGTGGAAGCCAAACTTGTACCTTTAGAAATGGCACACATAGAACTGCCTGCACCCAAATGGGCAACTAACAGTTTTTGCTTGGCTAGGTCTGCATCTAGGCGCTCTAGCTTGTCATGAATGTATTCATAAGACAGGCCGTGAAAGCCATAACGACGAATACCTTCTTCGGTAAGTTTTTGTGGAATTGCAAACTCACGCGCCACAACCGGTGTCGTGCTGTGGAAAGACGTATCAAAACAAGCAACCTGTGGGCTATCGGGTAAAAATTCACGGCAAAGGTGAATAAGCTTTAGGTTAAAAGGCTGGTGCAAAGGCGCTAGTGGGATAAGTGTTTCTAAAAACTCTAACACTTCATTATCAACAACCACTGGCTCGGCATAACGATCGCCACCATGTACAACACGGTGACCTACCCAAGCCACTTTAAAGTGAGGCGTGTTTTTTTCGATCCACTCCAATACAACCTTTAGTGCGCTGGCGTGGGCTTGTTGGTCTGCCACACCTAGCTGCTCAGCACTGAGTGTTTCTTTATCAACCAAAACACCGTCTGGGTTAACGCTGTGGTCATAAATTTCTAAACGTGCCGGACCCGACAAATTGGCAACTTTAACGCGAAAATGCTGGGTCAGTTCATTACCCTGCACATCAAACAAAGAGCACTTCAAGCTTGAAGAGCCAGCGTTAATAACAAGCACCATATTAGTTTTATCAGACACTGTATTTTTTGAAGGCATAGCTTACTCCAAACGGCCTAGTTTACGTGCAACCATAACTGCAACTGCACAGGATGATAGACGCTCTAGTGATTTGGCCGCACGGCTAGTTAAGATAACTGGCACACGCGCACCCATAACAATACCGGCAGCTTTGGCGCTGGCTAGGTATTGCAATTGCTTAGCAAACATATTGCCCGACTCTAAATCAGGTGCCATAAGAATATCAACATCCCCAGGCACAGCAGATTTAATGCCTTTATCTAAGGCTGCTTCTAAAGAAATAGCGTTATCAAAAGCTAAAGGGCC
>JAAYGA010000084.1 GCA_012727935.1 Pseudomonadaceae bacterium
CATTAAAATGGCAACCACTTAGCTCAGTCACACCATCAATAATAATCGTATCTGTGCCTTCGCCACTTATTTTAGCGCCCATCGCATTTAAAAAGTCTGCCAAATCAACCACTTCAGGCTCACGCGCCGCATTTTCTAAAATAGTACGGCCTTCAGCCAACACCGCCGCCATCATTAGGTTTTCAGTGCCGGTCACGGTAACGGTATCAAAAATAATGTGTGCGCCCTGCAAGCGGCCATTCACCTTGCCACGAATGTAGCCCTCTTCCACACGAATTTCCGCACCCATCTGCTTTAAGCCATTCAGGTGCAAATTCACGGGGCGGCTGCCTATAGCACAACCACCGGGAAGCGAAACTTCAGCTTCACCAAAGCGTGTCATTAACGGGCCTAGCACTAAAATAGAAGCGCGCATCGTTTTAACTAGGTCATAGGGCGCAATGCAATTATCAACATAGCTTGCATCTAACTCTAATGACATTTTTTCATCAACAACCGCCTGCACACCCATGCCACCTAACAGCTCTATCATGGTGGTAATATCGTGCAAGTGCGGCAAATTACCAATAGAAACAGGTCCATTCACTAGTAAACTAGCGGCTAAAATTGGCAAGGCGGAATTCTTAGCACCCGAAATCCATACTTCGCCATCAAGGGGATGTCCCCCAGTAATTAGTAGTTTATCCATACTTAATATAGGGCCTTAGAGAACCTGCAAATCTTTAACTTTTGCCCATTGTTCCGGGGTGTAGGTTTTTAGTGCCATAGCATGAAGCTTGTCTGTGGCAAATTCTTCGCTGAGTGCGGAAAAAACTAATTGCTGTTTTTTAACAGGGCTAGGCAAGGTCGCAAACACTTCACCTATCGCAATTACTTCAAAATGCCGCCCATCATCGCCCTTAACAATAAATTCACACGCAGGAATGCGGCTTTCTAACAGTTCCTTCAAGGTCTGAGCTTGCATGATGACTCCTCATTAAAAAACAGCAGTTGCTTAAATAGTAGTAGTGATTAAATAACAGCGAGCATAATAACTGAAAAGGCACCTCTTGGGCAGCTTAGCCAAGTTGTTTAGTATTAAGCACCAGTGGTAAGAGGTTTTGTAAATGGCTTAGTTCAGCCACTTTTTGTAACTGCAAGGGTGGGTTTAATAATTCAAGCTGTACACCTAAAGCCAAACAACGCCGCTGCCATGCCAACAACACCAACAACAAAGCTGAACCACCGCTGGCTTGTTGAAGATCGACCCGTTGAGGCTGGCTAATTCCTGCCTCTAGCACCAATGCATCAGCCAAGTTTTCAGCCGTTGAAAACTCGACCTGCCCCACCAAGCGCCAGCTAGCTGAACTTAATGCGACCAGCTCAGCCTTCATCACTTTACTTCACCTTCTTGTAATTCATTTAACGCTTGTTCAGGTGACCAGTGAGTAATAACGGCATCAAAATCACGGTTATTTTCTCGCATCGCACGGTCGAACTGACTATTAAACGTTAAGCCTAAATTAATGCCGTTCACAATTAAATTAATCACCTTCCACTCGTTATTATGCAGGCGCAAAGTAAACGAAAGTGGGTAACGTTGGCCATCTTTTGCGATGACTTCCAAGGCCACCTTGTCTTGGTCTTCAAAGCGGGTTTCACCTTCTTGAATGCTTAGATCAAATTCACGGTAATCAAAACTCATCAACCCCTGACCAAAAGTTCTTACCAAGGTGGTTTGAAAGGTGGCAGCAAAGCGGCTGCGTTGTTCAGGCGTTGCAGCACGAAAATAACGCCCACCCATCACCCGTGCGCTAATGTAGCGAAAATCGACATAAGGCTGCATGGCAAGGTCTAGCTTGTCATACAAGGCTTGAGGGTTAGTTTCATAAACACCTTTATTAGCCTCAAACACCTTTGTTAAATCGGCAAGGCCCTGTTCAACCACCTGCCAAGAAGTTTGCTTAGGCTCAGCAGGGGCTGCCGCAAAGCTTGACGGCAAGGAAGCTGCCACCATAAAAAAAGCCGCCAACCAAGCAGTACCCAATAATTTAAAACTTTGCATTGCGCTTCTCTAAATTAATTTAATTTTTAGTTGAGTTAGAAATAAACTGGTTAACCAGTTGTTCTAAAATAAGTGCTGACTGAGTATCTTTTAAGCTGTCGCCCTGTGCTAAATAAGCTTCATCAATGCCCGGCGTAAGGCTAATGTAGTTATCGCCCAACAAACCAGCCGTTTGTATAGCCGCAGCCGTATCAGTGCTTAATTTCCCCATTAGTTTTTTATCTAACTGCAAGGTAACGCAAGCTTCAAGCCATTGGTAATCTAGGTCAATTTTACCCACTCGCCCCACAGTTACACCGGCTAAGGCAATTCTTGAACGGGGTTTTAAACCGCCAATATCGCCAAAGCAGGCTTGCACTTCAAAACTGCCTTGTTCAGATGATTGCGCCAAGCCACTGACTTTAAAGGCTAAAAATAACAAAGCCGCAAAACCCAGCAGCATAAAACCACCCACCGAAATTTCAACCCAGCGTTGATTACGCATAGCTATTTCTACCCACTTATAAATTGCTGAACATGAGTGCGGTTAGAACAAAGTCTAGCCCCAACACTGCTAAAGAGGAATAAACCACGGTTCGTGTGGTCGCGCGGCTAATGCCTTCAGAAGTTGGCACTAGATCATAACCCTGAAAAACCGCTATCCAAGTAACTACAAGAGCAAAAACTAGGCTTTTTATTACCCCATTAAGCACATCGGCACGAAAAGAAACCGATGACTGCATATTGCTCCAAAACGCACCCGCATCAACCCCCAGCCAATCAACCCCTACCAACCAGCCGCCCCCAATGCCCACACAAGTAAAAATAATGGTAAGCACTGGCAGGGCAACAAAACCGGCCAACAACCTAGGGGCAACAATGCGCCGTAAAGGGTCGACACCAATCATTTCCAAACTGGCTAGCTGTTCAGTTGCTTTCATTAAACCTATTTCAGCTGTTAATGCTGAACCGGCACGCCCTGCAAACAACAAAGCAGCCACCACCGGCGCTAACTCACGGGTTAAGCTTAAAGCCACCATCTGCCCTAAGGCTTGTTCAGCACCAAAATCAACCAAAATAGTGTAGCCTTGCAAACCCAACACCATGCCAATAAACAACCCCGATACTAAAATAATAATCAGCGATAAAACACCTACCGAATAAATTTGGCGCAGCCACAAGCTAAAGGCTTCACGGCTGCGAGGCAGGCCAGCCAAAGCTTGAAATAGAAAAATGCCAGAGCGCCCCAACGCATGTGTAAGCTGCAAACCTTGGCGGCCTAAACCAGCAAGCCAATCAAGCATGACCCACCTCCTTTTTAGCAAATAAATCATCAGCAAAACTAGCTGCTGGGTAATTAAAAGCCACAGGGCCATCGGGTAAACCACCAATAAACTGGCGTACATTTTCTTGCTGCGATGCTTCTAATTCGGCCGGTGTGCCTTCTGCAATAATTTTACCGCCTGCTAAAATATAGGCATAGTCGGCTATAGAAAGCGTTTCAGCCAAATCATGAGAAACAATGACCGATGTTAAACCCAAAGCCTGATTTAAACGCTTCACCAATTGCACCAAGACCCCCATAGAAATGGGGTCTTGCCCAGCAAAAGGTTCATCATACATTAGTAGTTCAGGGTCTAAAGCAATCGCCCTTGCCAAAGCAACGCGCCTTGCCATGCCTCCAGAAAGTTCGATAGGCATTAAATCACGCGCACCCCGCAAACCCACCGCTTCCAGTTTAATTAATACCAAATCTCGAATCATGCTTTCAGGCAAAGGCGTGTGAACCCTCAGTGGAAAGGCTATATTGTCGAACACCGACATATCAGTGAACAAAGCGCCTGACTGAAACAACACCCCCATGCGGCTACGCAGCTTGAACAACTCATTACGGCTTAACCTAGCCACTTCCTGCCCAAATACTTGCACCGAACCACTGAGTGGCTGTAACTGGCCACCAAGCAGGTGCAACAAGGTTGTTTTACCCGTACCACTGGGGCCTAAAAGCGCGGTAATTTTTCCTTTACGTAACTTAAGGTTAATACCCGAAAAAATAACCTTATTACCCCGATTAAAATAAAGATTATCTACTTGAACCCTGTCGTCTTGCATCAAACGCTCCAGCTAGGAAGTCATAGAAGTAAGGTCAAAAAAAGCTATAATGCCAAACCCACCCTGCTATTCACAATCACCGCCAAAATTACGGATACCGAGTCGTTTATGACCACCACCGATTACCTTGCCTCAGCGCAGCGCACCCTTCAACTTGAAATAGAAGCTTTACAAGAAGTGCTTAGCCAACTAGACCAAGACTTTATTACTGCTTGTGAACTCATATTAAACTGCAAAGGCCGTATCATTGTTACTGGCATGGGTAAATCAGGCCATATTGGCAACAAAATTGCGGCCACCCTAGCTAGCACTGGCACACCTTCCTTCTTTATGCACCCAGGTGAAGCCAGCCACGGCGACTTAGGCATGGTGACCCGCAGTGACTTAGTCTTAGCCCTGTCTAATTCAGGCGAAACCCATGAAGTCACCTCATTACTACCCCTGTTAAAACGCCTTGGTATTCCCATCATCGGTTTAACGGGTGCGCCTAATTCTACGCTAGCACAAGAAGCCAATGTACACCTGAACGCTTCCATCAGCCGAGAAGCCTGCCCCTTAAACCTAGCACCCACCTCAAGCACCACAGCAGCCCTTGCGCTGGGTGATGCTTTAGCGATTGCCTTACTGCAAGCCCGCGGCTTTGGGCCAGATGACTTTGCCATGTCGCACCCTGGCGGCAGTTTAGGCCGTAAGCTGTTACTTAGAGTTAGCGACATAATGCACAGTGGCCCAGCTTTGCCAGCAGTTTTAAGCAGCGCCAGCTTGCGTGAAGCCCTGTTTGAAATGACTGAAAAAGGCTTAGGATTTACCTGCATAGTGAACGAACAGCAGCGGCTGTTAGGCGTTTATACCGACGGTGACCTGCGCCGCACGCTAGACCAAGGGCTTGATTTACGCAACCTGAAAGTTGCCGATGTTATGACCCAAGGTAGCAAAAACATTCAAGCCGATGCTTTAGCAGCAGAAGCCGTGTTACTAATGGAAGAAAACAAAATCAGCGCCCTGCCAGTCATTAATGCTAACCAGCAAGTGATTGGCGCACTGAATATGCACGACCTGCTGAAAGCTGGTGTCATCTAAAACCTAGGTTATTTGCCAGTGGGTAATCTGCTATAGTTCTTAGCCTATACTCCTACTATTTTTTTAATCACTAACCAGCGAGCCACCATGGAAATTCAAGAGTCTTTATTAGAAAAGCTGCGCCCTTTACGTTTAATGGTTTTAGATGTTGACGGTGTACTCACCGATGGCAGCTTGTTTTTTCATGCCAATAGTGCTGAAGAAAGTAAAGCGTTTAACACTCAAGATGGCCAAGGCATCAAACTTTTGCAAGCCAGCGGCGTTAAAGTGGCCATAATTACCGGCAGAATTTCTAAAGTTGTTACGCTACGCGCTCAAGCCCTTGATATAGAATTTGTTTTACAAGGCCGCGAAGACAAGATTACTGCCCTTGGTGAAATTGTTAACGAGCTGGGCTTAGACTGGTCACAAATAGGCTATTGTGGTGATGATTTGCCAGACCTTGCCGCCATACGCAAAGCCGGTTTTGGTGCAAGCGTTGCCAATGCCCCCGACTACATCAAACAATACAGCGACTACACCACCCA
>JAAYGA010000085.1 GCA_012727935.1 Pseudomonadaceae bacterium
GCCAAAAGTTACCCTGTTGTTCTTTGTTTTCGACTTCTAAATCAGAAATGGCGGTGTGCAGGGTTGGGTCCCAGTTGACTAGGCGTTTGCCACGGTAAATTAAGCCTTCATCGTATAAACGAATAAAGACTTCTTGAACGGCTTTATAAAAACCATCGTCCATGGTGAAGCGTTCCCGCTCCCAGTCGACTGAAGCACCGAGGCGGCGTAGCTGGTTGGTAATATTACCGCCGGATTCTTCTTTCCATTCCCAAACTTTTTCTAGGAATTTCTCACGGCCTAGGTCATGGCGTGTTTTGCCTTCTTCGGCAGCTAGCTTGCGCTCAACGAGCATTTGCGTGGCGATACCTGCGTGGTCGGTACCCACTTGCCATAGGGTATTTTTTTGCTGCATACGCTGCCAACGGGTGAGGGCATCCATAATGGAGTCTTGAAACGCATGACCCATGTGCAGGCTGCCGGTGACGTTAGGTGGTGGAATCATAATGCTAAAGGCTTCGCCCTGACCGGAGGGACGAAAGTAACCGAGTTGTTCCCATTCTTTAGCCCAACGCTGTTCAATTTCAGCAGGCTGATAGGTTTTTTCAAGAGAGGCTTCAGGTTTAGTGGTCATGAGGGTTCCGTAGATTGCTGGTAAAGCTGAATAAGAATTGATGGTGCAGATTATAACTTTTTACTAAAACCCATGCAGGGCTAACGCTGCTTAAAGCAAGACTCTACCTAGAACGCAGGTCGTGCGTGATGATGGGGTAGCCTCTTTCTTTGTAAAATTGCCAGTCTGCCCGCTTGGGTATTTTTACTGCTTCACTGTCATCAATAATTTCTGCTACCCGTTGAAAACGAGAAAAGTGGGTGGGTATTTTTAAGTCAAGATTTAGCAATACATCGTGGTGATTGCCGGGGTCATCTTGCCAGCCAATTTCAACGGGTGACGGTGGGTGGGCGTTTAATAAACCGTGAGGCACAAAGGCCTCAGGTTTAAAGTTCCATAACTTTTCATCTAACGCAAGTGCTTGCTGCTCATTAGCCACATGAATGTAAAGCTTGTGGCCACGCCGCCAAATGGTTTCTGCTAATTTACAAGCAAAGGCCATTCGGTTGCTAGCAGCGCCCTCGGCTAGCAGATAAAAGTCAATACTGGTCATGCGTTAGCGGCTTCAATATCAAGTAGGTAATTGACTAGCAAACCAACAGGACGACCCGTAGCACCTTTTTGTTTGCCAGAGTGCCAAGCCGTACCGGCTATATCTAGGTGTGCCCAAGGGTAGCTTTCTGCAAAGCGAGATAAAAAGGCGGCTGCAGTAATAGTGCCAGCAGGACGGCCACCAATGTTTTGCATATCAGCAAAGTTAGAATCTAGCTGTTCGTGAAACTCTTCAGCCAAAGGTAACTGCCAAGCCGTATCATTGGCATCGGTTCCAGCTTTGAGTAGTGCGGCGGCTAGTTCATCGTTGTTACTTAATAGCGCACTAATGTTATGACCTAGGGCGATAATGCAAGCGCCGGTTAGGGTGGCTATATCGACAACGCTAGCTGGATTAAAGCGTTCAGCATAAGTAAGCGCATCACACAGTACTAAGCGGCCTTCAGCATCGGTATTTAGCACTTCAACAGTTTTGCCCGACATAGTCGTGTAAATATCACCCGGCTTGCTGGCTTTACCTGAAGGCATGTTTTCGGCAGCGGCAATCATAAACACAAGATTAAGCTTTGGCTTAAGCTGGCGAACCACGTCTAACACACCCAGTACGCTAGCCGCACCGCACATATCAAACTTCATTTCATCCATGCCTTCGCCCGGCTTTAGGCTAATGCCGCCGGTATCAAAGGTAATACCTTTGCCTAACAGTAGGTGGGGTGCAGCTTCTGGGTCTTTACTGCCCTTGTATTCCACTACTATAAGGCGTGGTGGTTGTTCACTCCCTTTACCAACCGAAAGCAGGCTATTCATACCTAGCTCGGCCATTTGCTTTTCGTCTAAAATTGTGGTGGTAAAGGTTGAATCTTTGGCTGCTAGCTCTTGGGCTGTTTCTGCTAAGTGAATGGGCGTGCAAACATTACCTGGGCGGTTGCCTAAAGTACGTGCAAGGTTTTTACCCTGACCAATGGCTTGGCCTACTTGTAGGGCTTTTTCGCCTTCGGTGCTTTGCTGGTTGTCTGGCCAATAAAAGGCTAGCTCTGCTGGGAAGTCTTCTACTGCCGGTTTAGATTTAAACTCGGTGAAGCGGTAAAAGCTAGTTTCTGCAATTTCAGCCATTAAACGCAATTTCCAGCTGGAATCACGGCCTTTTAAGGGGGTGTCGGCTAAGACTAGCAGCGCATCGTGTAGACTAAGCTGGGCTAGGTAATCGTAAGCTGCTTGGCAGGCTTTACGAAATTTTCCTTCGGTTAGCTTGCTTTGTTCGCCCATGCCGACTAAAAGAATGCGCTGGGCTTGTGCGCCGGGTGCAAAGGGAATTAAAAACGTTTTACCTAGCTTGGGCTTAAAATCGCCCCGCTCAATGATTTGACGCACTAACGATTCCGTTGCTTTATCAACACCTTCGCCTGCTGGCGTAAGGCTACCATCCTCCAGTACAGGAAGTACCACGCAGGCTGTTTCTGTAAGGGCTGGGGATTGGGTAACCAGTTTGAAGTTCATAGCTGCTCCATAAAAAGTCTTTAAATAGGCTGTTGTTTTAACGTGTGATTTTAATTTGTTGGCAAGACAACCTTGTTGCACCTGTAGGATAATGGCTTTACTTAAGAAAAGCATCGTAAGTTTGCAGGAGTTAAGTTTGATTCTTTATCGATACATTGCGCGTGAAATTATTATTTCAACCCTTGCAGTCGGCAGTGTTTTATTACTGGTTATCGTGGGCAGCCGTTTTGCAAAGTTTTTAGACCGTGTTGCTTCTGGGCGTATTTCCTTAGATATCCTTGGCTACCTTACTCTTTTTTATACGCCTTATGCACTGCAACTGATTATTCCATTAAGTTTTGTGCTGGCGCTAATGCTAACCTTTGGCCGTTTATACATGGACAGTGAAATGTCGGTGATTCAATCCAGCGGTGTTAGCCAAAGGCAGTTACTGAAGTTGGTGTTTTTTTTAGCGGTTCTGGTGGCTAGTTTAACGGCTTTTAGCAGCCTTTACCTTACACCTAAGGCTAAGTTTGCCAGTGAACTGCTATTACAAGAGCAGCAAGAAAAAACCGGTTTTGAATCCATAGCGCCTGGGCAGTTTACCAAACTTAATAAACAAACTGTTTTTGTTAGCCAGTTAAGTGAAGATAAAACCCTACTAGGGCGAGTATTTATTGCTCAGGCAGAAAATGATAAAACCAGCTTGGCCTTAGCCAAACAAGCCTATCAGCAGGTTAATGATGTTTCACGCAGCCGTTTTTTGATTTTAGAAGAAGGCTGGCGCTATGAATTACCCGCTGAAGATTTAACCAGTAATTTTTTAGAATTTGAGCGTTATGCTTTGCGTGTAGGTGTTTACACGCCGCCTAGTGTGAAAGAGCAGGTGGCTATGTTGCCTTTAAACAAGCTGTTGGCAGACCCCCGTTTAATTGCCCAAGTCGAGTTGCAATGGCGCTTAGGTTTGCCTGCTTTGGTGATAGTTATGGTGTTTATCGCCCTACCTTTAACTAAAGTGAACCCACGCCAAGGCCGCTTTATGGCTATTTTGCCGGTCTTGTTATTAGAGTTAATGTTCTTGGGTGCGCTTATGTCCTTGCAGGGCGTTATCAACAAAGGCCAGTGGCCCATTTGGCCGGGTATGTGGTTGGTTCATGCGGTCTTTTTATTATTGGGACTGGTTTTATGTTGGCGACGTGGAGTTTTTCAAAAATGAGGCTGCTAGGAGGCTACATAGCCCACTCAGTACTTATGAGCACCTTGGCTGTATTAGTGGTTATTGTGGGTTTAGATTTAGTTTTTTCATTGCTTGATGAAATGGATAATCTAAGGGGTGATTATGGCTTTTTGGAAGTGGTTTATTATTTATTAATTCGTTTACCTAATCGGCTGTATTTGTTTTTACCCATCGCCATTTTGGTGGGGGTTTTAATTGGTTTAGGAAACTTGGCAGCTACCAGCGAGTTAACCGTTATGCGTGCGGCAGGTGTTTCCATTCCACGGTTAATTTTTCAAGCCTGCAAGCCGGTATTTGTATTATTAATGTTGGCTATGTTGGCTAGTGAGTTTTTATTGCCTCGTTTAGGGCAGTTTGCCGACACTTATCGCTGGGAAAAATTGAACAAGGCACACCAATCAAGCCTTGTGACTTCACACAATTTATGGCTAAAAGAAAATAATAACTTTTATAGCATCAGTGTGGCGCGTGATGATGGGCAGCTGCTGGGTATTCGAGTATTTGAATTAAACGAAGACTGGTCATTAAAAAAGCTGATTACCGCGCCCCGCGCCGATTATTTAGAAGAGCGTTGGCAGCTTAGTGATGCAAGGGATGTTACTTTTAACACCGATAAACTAGAAGAAAAAACTTTTGAAAAACTAGTTATCGACCTACCTATAGCGCCAGAATACGTTGCTTTACAAGCCTTTGATGCTGCCGATTTACCACTAAGCCAGCTTTGGAAGTATGCCGGTTACTTAGCCGACAAGGGACAGCAAAGCGGTTATTATTGGCTAGCTTTTTGGAAAAAAACCCTCTTGCCTATTACTGTTTTTGCAGTGGTTTTATTAGGTGCTTCTTTTACTTTTGGGCCTTTACGTTCTGTACCAGCTGGTACTCGAGTGTTTCATGGCATAGTTATCGCTTTATCAGTTAAGTTTGTGCAAGACTTGCTAGGCCCTAGCGCTTTGTTATGGGGGTTTAATCCTGTTTTAGCGGTATTAATTCCAGCAGGTTTTTGTGCCGCCTTTGGTTTTTGGTTTATCTATCGAGCTAGATAAACTTTCTTAAATAAATATGAATTGGAAGCTGTTATGCCACACGTTTTTGCTGATTTAGACGAAGTTTATTTTGCCGGATTATTTAGACGCTTAGCCGCCATTGTTTATGATTCATTATTGCTAGGCGCTATTTTTATGCTTTATGGTTTTATTGGCGTGTCTCTTACTGGTGGTGAAGCCAATGAACATCTAGCTTTTCAGCTAATAGCTTGGGTTATTCCTTTTTTATTTTATGGCTACTTTTGGCGACGTGCCGGACAAACTTTGGGTATGTTAGCTTGGCGTATTCGTGTGCAAACAACGCAAGGCCAGCCGATTAATGCTAAACAAACTTTTTTACGTTTAGTCGGTGGTTTATGTTCTTGGGCTTGTTTGGGTCTGGGTTTTTTGTGGTTGTTTATAGATAAAGAAAAACGCACCTGGCCGGATATTTTTTCCGGAACCCAGGTGGTTGTTGTGCCTAAGAAAAAGAAGCGTATGTAAGGTTGGTCAGCTACATAAATATATACAAGTAGGAAGATGTTAAGTTTTGGTAAATAAGTTCTTATATGCTTGGATTCAACTCTCAAGTGCAACACAATAATCTGTTTTGTTGCCTTATGAGCCTGAGGAAAAACCCCGGCTCCAAAGGGGTGGGTATCATTTTCAACCTTATTGCTGAGTGCATTATCAGCGACTGCGGGTTGCCATAAAAACACATGATCAATGGCTTTTTGATGGGTTTCAGCAAGTATATTCATCGTCCGACCCAAACCTTTTCTAAGGTCAATTTTTCAGCATCAAACTGATAGACATTAATACCACCTCTAGAATGCTGGCCAGTGACTAGAATGCCTGCCTCAGGTGCGGTGGAAATCGTCAGGTTGCGGTGGTATTCCTGTGTAGAGGGCCAAGGGCGGGTGCCTAAATCAAAATACTTAACTGGCCAAGGGCTGCCTGTTTCAAATAAAGCAGCATAAGAGCTATCGTCGCTAGGACTTACATGTGAAAGGCGTAAGTAATAACGGCTATTTTGGATAAAACCCATAGCTACTGTATTTTCATAAACTCTCATACCCAGCATAGGGATTAAGCCAGATTTATCCGAGGGGCAGTTGTATGAGTATTCTTCATCGCATTCAAGGTGAAGACCATGGTAATAACTAGCAGTCAGAAACATCTGCTCTGGCTTGCGGGTGTTCCAATATCTGCTTGACCCGACTTCATCACCACTGACCACCCACTGCCCATCTGGGCTGATATTGGCGTGGGTTTTGCTGCTATTGCCAGGGAGCTTGGCAAGGGGTTCAAGGGATTCCAAAGACCAAAGTACTACACCTGAAAAATCTGGATATCCTAGTGGTTTTTGCTGTTCCATCGGCCAGCTGGTCTTATCATGTGGCGAACCAAAACCTGCTGTTGCTAATAAGTTGGCATCTCTTGATAAGCTCAGATTAAAAACCTTACCTAGCCCCATAAAAGAGCCACCAGCTGTTTTAAGCTGTGTTTCTACACCTTGGATAATGGTTCGTACAATATATTCAGCATCAGCAGAAACATAAACATCTTGTTCTAGGTTCATCACATGACCATACACACCATAATCTAGGGTGAAACGTTTTAGTTCTTTACCTTCAACCGTCTGAACAATCACTTCCTTGTTCAAGTTTTGCCACATAAAGGCATCACTGCCCGGTATAAAAAAAGCCGAGTAAAGATTGGCTTCCCTGCTTACAAGAGTTTTTCGTTGCGCTCCAATATCCCATAGATAGAGGTTTGTACCTTGATGGACACTGACTACGTAATGTCCATCTGAAGACACACTGACAGACATAGCCGGGCTACCTGAAAATACAGAGCAGCCTAATATTGTGGATAAAAACAGAAGGATGATAAGTAATCTAATTTTGGCCATTAGTTATTTCTCTTTAATTCATACAGACCAAAACCTGAGTTGCTTAAAAAGCGTTTCCAGATCACTTCCACATAAACTTTCTCAAACAATTCTTTACTGGGTGTTTTCATACCGCTGTGATCAAACAGCCATTTTACTTGATCGACTTCTTCAAGGTTTTTTGTTTTGACCAACATATCTCGAATAAAGTCATCTTCTCCCTTAACGGTTTTAAACCCCTCATACCCCAACGCAGGTCTGGGTGATGCCTTATGTTCACCGTTGTAATAGGCTTTGAGGCGCTGTATGTAGTTGTCAACGGCCTGCTTATCTACGATGCGGTTGATGGCTATAGGTGCTAGTAGCTGGTATTCAGGTATTTTGTGGGGGTGCTTTTTATAGCTTAGGTTGCGTTGCATTTCTTGTTTTAAGTCTTGTTCTAAGCGTTTCCAGTTTTTTTCTACTTCTATTTTTTCACGCTTAATGCGTAGCTGTTCCATGCTCTGGTCATCATCCTGTGCCATGCGATTGACGGTCAGGGGTTGGTAGTTTTTATAAAGCGGATCAAGTACTACTTTGATACCCGCCTTGAATAAAGTAATGTCCCACCATTTTTTACGGTAGGCACCACCGGCAAGGCCAGTCATGGCTTCAGATACATTACCGTTATTTATATCTTCAAAAAGGTTTTTTGTTGTGTCATGGCCATCTAAAACACCGTCTTTACTTGAGTGCAACACAATAATCTGTTTTGTTGCCTTATGAGCCTGAGGAAAAACCCCAGCTCCAAAGGGGTGGGTATCATTTTCAACCTTATTGCTGAGTGCATTATCAGCGACTGCGGGTTGCCATAAAAACACATGATCAATGGCTTTTTGATGGGTTTCAGCAAGTATATTCAATGCGGTTAGGATTACTTTTGCTCCCAAACTGTGTGACATTAAGTTGACAGTAATGCCCGCTTCTATCAGCTGAATAAGGGTTATCGCTAAGCGCCTTCCTGCGACCTGCGCATTGAGCGTTGCTCGATAAAAGTCTGGTTTCCAAACAGTTCTGGTCTAATTCAAATAGACACTTCAATGAGAGAATGAGAGACAGACACAGTCTAGCTTGAGGTGAATGATGAATCAAAAGCGTAAATATAAAACCTACTCTAAAGCGTCCAGCACAGCTCATCACTAAAGATACGCTGATGCTGTACCGCGAAGCTAAGCGGCTATTTAAAGCAAGTCGTTACAGTTTAGGAAGCCGTGAGTTGATGAAAGCTTTTTTGGCAGTTTAAAACACGACTGGATACTCAAAGCTCAACACCCAACTTACGAATCTATGGCAGCCGATGTTGCTGCGTATATGAAATATTACAACCTAAAAAGGCTTCATACGTCTAATGGTGATATGACCCCAGTTGAGTATGAAAATTATCAATTAAAAGTGTCCACTTGGGCTTGACAAGTACAAGCCTCACCAGCGTTCTTCATTAAAATGTTCCCATCGCATCTGAAGATAGGGCTTGAGTTTGTTTAAGCTGGTCACCTCTTGACGGAATAACTCCAGGTTGTTTATATCCTGCTCCATTTTTTTTAAGTGGGTGTTAATCTCGCGCTGTGATGCTTTCATGGTTTTTTTGTGGAAGCGCTGATACAAAACACCTGCTTTAGGGTCTTCATACAAAATCTCTTCGTATTGTGACTCTAGTTGTGCATATTGACGGTTAAGTAATTGGGTTGCGTCAGTCAGGTCGCCGCCCAGTTCTTCTAGCGGTGATTCACCAATGTATTCAGCGTAGAAAGCAAACAAGGTGGTGATGTCATTATTATCCCTTGCTTCAATCAGTTCACTCATCAGGCGATTCTTCTCTAGGCGAGCTTCTTCATTTTGTTCAAGATCGGGGTGCAAAATACGTGCGATGCGGCGAAAGAGCTTATTGATTGACTTGCCTTTCATTAGCTTATTGAGTGCCTGCTCGTCATCTTTTACCTGTTGCTCGAAGGCTTCTTGCTGGCTGAAGAAATCATCAAAACCTGGCTCATCCTGAAAGTCAGAAAAAAGCTTCTCAAAAATGCTTTCATCATCTTCATCTGCCATTTCATCAAAGAAATGCTCCTCGTTGTGCATGGCTTCATCTTGGAACGTGTCAAGCAGCTCAGGATGAATTTTTTCCATGGTGGCTTGCATCGTTTGAGAGAGGGCAGCTAGATCAACATCAGTGGCAAAGGGGTTGTTGGCAATCGTGTCTATATAATCGACTATCCATTCCATAAGCACTTCGCGATGCCACACAGCTAAAGATTTGCGGCCATAAAAAACTAGTAGCTGCTCGCAACTTTTATAGAGAGTTGTAACGTAGGCTTTCTCCTGCTGCTCAATAGAGTTAGTAACCTGCTCGGCAAAGGTTCTGATTTCTTCGCGTAAGCGGTTGTTTTTCTTTTGTTGATTAGCAACTTTTTGCCACGCTTGATTGAATAGTTTTTGGCTTGGTGAGCCAGAGTTGTCGGAAGTCTTAGTCTTTATTTTGCTAGTGGTTAATTTCATCTGTGGGTTCTATGCAACGGCCTAGGAAAGAGTGGGGGAGTCATTTTTTTAGGCTAGCATTGTGCAAACTAGGGAGCAACTACGCTGTTCAAAGTGATGAATATCTAGCAAGCCTTAATTTAGGCTTTGCTAGACATTTTTTAGGTAGTTGAATTGCTTAAATAGCATTTAAAGCTAATCAGCTAGCTGTTGGCGTATCACTTTTTTATTCAGTTTGCCAACGCTGGTTTTGGGGATTTCCTCAACCATCATAATTTGTTGCGGAATGGCCCATTTGTTGATTTTGCCTTGCTCTACATAAGTTTCTAGGTGTTCTTGAATTGCGCTGGTTTCAATCGGGCGAGAAGGGTCGGTCACTACTACTAAAGCCGCTGGGCGTTCGCCCCACTGCTCATCAACTACACCGACTACGGCTACTTCTGCAACACCTGGGCATTGGCTAATGAGGTTTTCTAGCTCTAAAGAAGAGAGCCACTCGCCGCCAGTTTTAATTACATCTTTAATACGGTCACGAATCATTAAAAAGCCATGTTCATCAATGGTGGCTACATCACCGGTATGCAACCAGCCTTCTTGCCAAAGCTCTTCACTGCGGGCTTCTTCTTTATAATAAGCTTGGGTTAACCAAGGTGATCTAACCCTTATTTCCCCCACGCTTTCGCCATCGTGAGGTAAAGGCTTGCCGTAGGTATCAACCACTTCTAAGTCAACAAAAGGCACTGCGATACCTGTTTTACAACGCCAAGGTAGTTGGGTTTCAAAATCAGCATCGGCTATGTTTTTTGGCAGAATAGAGCCGGTTAGTAGCGGGCAGGTTTCTGACATGCCATAGGCTGTGCGTGTATCTATGCCTAAGTTCCAAGCTTTTTTAGCCAAGCCTTGTGGTAAGGCACTACCACCCACCAGCACTTTCCAGCCAGTCAGTTTTACCTTGCCTGAAGTAATTGCATCAGCAGAAACCACCATATTTAGCAGGGTAGGTACGCAGTGAGAAAAATCGACTTTTTCAGTGACTAGCAGCTTAACCAACATTTCTGGCTCGTAACGGCCTGGGTAAACTTGCTGCGCCCCCAAGAGGGTTGCTGTGTAAGGAATACCCCAAGCATGTACGTGGAACATGGGGGTGATGGGCATATAAACTTTATCGCGGTTAAGCAGTTCAAAACCAGGGGCTTGTACGCTGCTTGCTTCGGTTAGGGTATGCAAAACTAATTGGCGGTGTGTAAAGAATACACCCTTAGGATTACCTGTGGTGCCTGTGGTGTAAAAAAGCGTAGCAACGGCATTTTCATCAAAAGTTGGGAAGTCATACTTGGCGGGTTGCTCTGCTAGCAGGGCTTCGTATTCACCCTTTAAAGGCAGGCTGGTTTTAACTGCTTCAGGTGTATCTTGGCAAAGAATATAGCCACGTATTTGAGGAAGCTTATCTGCTAGTGGTTCTAAAAGGGGTAAAAACTCTTGATGCGTTAATACAAATACATCTTCGGCGTGCTCCATGGTGTAAAGCACTTGCTCCGGCGCTAGGCGCACGTTAACCGTATGTAAAACTGCGCCTATCATGGGAATAGCAAAGAAGCATTCTAAATAACGGTGACTATCCCAATCTAATACTGCCACCACATCACCGGCTTTAACGCCTTGGTTGGTTAGCAGGTGGGCAAGTTGATGCACACGCTTTTCAAATTCGCTGTAGCAATGGCGGCTAAGATCTCGATAAACAATTTGGTTATCGCCAGCCATGCGTACACCCGATTTTAAAATATCGCCGATCAGTAGAGGCGGGTTAAGCGCCGACTTAGTGGCAGGTAAAATTTTGGGCTGTATAGTTGAAGTCATTTTTAGCTCCCTTGCTGTATCAATGCTTTTTAGTTTTGTTTTTTGATTTTAATCCTAAGACTAGCCAATACGTTCAATGATTAAGGCTATACCTTGCCCACCACCAATGCAAAGGGTGATAAGTCCATAGCGACCTTTAATACGTTCTAATTCATAAAGTGTTTTTACGGTAAGAATACTGCCCGTTGCACCTACTGGATGCCCCATTCCCACTGCACCACCATTAGGGTTTAGCTTATCCGCTGGGAAGCCTAGTTCTTGTGCCACAGCCATGGCTTGAGCAGCAAAAGCTTCGTTGGATTCAATGACATCTAAATCATTCATAGTAAGGCCTGCTTGGGCTAACGCTTTTTTTACGGCTGTTACTGGGCCTATACCCATAAAAGCAGGATCAACCCCACAAAAGGCATTGGCAACTAAACGTGCTCTAACTTTAAGGCCTTCTTGTTCGGCAGTTTCTGCATTGGCTAATAATAAAGAAGCAGCACCATCGTTAATGCCTGAAGCATTGCCCGCAGTCACTAAACCATCTTTTTTGAAAGCAGGTTTTAGTTTGGCTAAATCCTCTAGGCTAACTTGGCCACGTACATGCTCATCGGTCGCAAAAAGCACTTCTTCACGGCCTTTTCTAACAGGAATAGGCACAATTTGATCGGTAAAGCGTCCAGCTTCTATCGCTGCCGCTGCTTTTTGGTGGCTGGCTAGGGCAAATTCATCGAGTTGTTGACGAGTTAAACCGTATTTAGCAGCAATATTTTCAGCTGTTACACCCATATGGCCAGTCCCAAAAGGATCACTAAGAATGCCTAAGGTTAAATCTTGCACACTGCCATCACCCATACGCAAACCTGTACGTGCTTTTGGCAATAAATAAGCGCCTTGGCTCATGGATTCCGCGCCACCCACTAAAGCTAGCTGGCTATCACCTGTTTCTATCATTTGTGCCGCAGAAATAATCGCTTGTAAGCCAGAACCACAAAGACGGTTTACATTAAAAGCTGCAGAGCTTTCATCTAGGCCAGCATTAATGGCGATATGGCGGGCTAGATAAGCATCTTGTGGTGCAGTAGTAATAATGTGCCCATAAACAGCATGATCGATTTTTTTGGCATCCACACCGCTACGTTTAATCACTTCTTTAGCAGTGGCAGTGCCCATTTCAGCAGGGCTGAGGTTAGATAAACTACCACCAAAACCGCCAATAGCGGTACGCACACCTTCCACAATAACAACCGAATTAAATTTCATTTTTTATTCCTAGGGTTTTCTATCTGTTTTGTCACTTAATAAATAATTATTTGCCAAGCATGGAGCGAGCAATCACTTCTTTCATAATTTCAGAAGTACCGGCATAGATAGTTTGGATTCTTGCATCTACATAAAAACGTGAAATGGGGTATTCCAGCGTATAACCATAACCACCAAAGAGTTGTAAACATTCATCAATGGTTTGGCACTGCATTTCACTTAATTGCAGTTTTAAAATCGCTGCATCGGTGCCAGACATGCGGTTTTCACGGTAGAGCGCCACACAATGATTAAAATAAGCCCGTGCCATATCAATTTTTGCGCGTACTTCGGCTAGCTTAAAACGGGTATTTTGGAAGTTAGCAATTGGCTGACCAAAGGCAGTGCGCTCTTTGACATAATCTAAGGTGAGCGCCAAAGCGCCTTCCATTGAACCTAGGGCTTGTGAGCCAACACCTAAGCGTTCACGAGGTAGCTCTTGCATAAGGTAAGCAAAACCAGAACCTTCTTGGCCTAAGAGTGCATCAGCCGGTAATAACATATCTTCAAAAAAGAGTTCGGCAGTGTCACTGGCATGTTGGCCTATTTTTTTAATTGGCTTGCCACGAGAAAAGCCTGCTAGGTGAGTATCCACTAAAAATAACGATACGCCTTTAGCACCAGCACTAGGGTCGGTTTTGGCACAAACGATGACCATATCCGCCATCATGCCGTTGGTAATAAAGATTTTAGAGCCGTTTAACTTCCAGCCATCGGCAACCTGTTCAGCACGGGTTTTGATATTGGCTAAATCACTGCCTGCACCGGGTTCGGTCATGGCAATAGCACTCATGACTTCACCCTTAGCCATGCGTGGCAACCAGTAGTGCTTTTGTTCTTCACTGGCTAGGTGTTCTAAATAAGGAATAACGATATTGCTGTGAATATTGTAACCACTGGCAAGCCCACCAAAACCACGACGGGAGATTTCTTCTATTACTAGCTGAGTAATAGCAAAATCTGCACCTGTGCCGCCATATTCTTCGGCTAGGTCAATGGCCAACATGCCTGCTTCACCTAACTTAAGCCAAAAGTCACGGGGTACTTGGCCTGCTTCTTCCCAATCAGAATAGTAAGGGTCGGCTTCTTTATCTAAAAAGCGGCAAATCATTTCGTAGAAAAGCTGAGTGTTTTCATCTTGTTCAAGCATTACTGAATATCCTTACGCAGGTGGCGTTTTAGAATTTTTCCTGCGGTACTTTTGGGGAGTGAATCACTAAAAACAATTTTCTTAGGTAGTTTGAAGGGTGCTAAGTGCTGGCGTGCATGTTGAATTAACTCAGCTTCAGTAGCTGATGCACCTTCTTTAAGCACCACTACAGCAGTAATGGCTTCAATCCATTTATCATCAGGCATGCCTATTACGGCTACTTCTGATACGGCTGGATGAGTAAATAAAGCTTCTTCAACCTCGCGGCTAGCAACCACTACGCCGCCGGTATTAATAACGTCTTTAATACGGTCAACAATAAACAAATAGCCTTCTTCGTCTAAGTAGCCAACATCACCAGAATGGAACCAGCCACCTTGAAAAGCTTCTTCAGACATTTCAGGGTTATTCCAGTAGCCAGTCAGCAGTTGTGGTGAACGGTGAACAATTTCACCCTGCTGTCCTGTTGGCATATCGTTCATTTCTAAATCAACAATGCGTGTTTCTACGGTAATAATGGGTCTGCCTGCAGAAGCTGGACGATCAGCATGATCTTCAGGGCGTAGAACAGTAGCTAGGGGTGCTATTTCACTTTGTCCATAGCAGTTATAAAGCCCAACACCTGGTAAGCGCTGCTCCATTTCTTTAAGTACTGGTACCGGCATAATGGATGCACCGTAATAAGCCTTTTTAAGGCTGCTTAGGTTGCGTTTATCAAAGTCTGGGTGGCGCAGTAGAGCAATCCAAAAAGTAGGCGGTGCAAAAAATGAAACTAGGGATTCTTTTTCAATCCACTCAAGGCATAGGTCAGGTAAAGGGCTTTCCATTAGGCGTACAGTGGCACCTAAGAGCAATGCCGGCATTAAAAATACATGCATTTGTGCTGAATGATATAGAGGTAAGGCAGCTAACATTGGCTCATTAGGTTTGATATCTAGCTCAACCATACAAGCCATATACTCTGCCATTAATGCTTGATGAGTCATCATAGCGGCTTTGGGCGCAGCAGTAGTGCCTGAGGTGTAAAGGAACTGGGCCAAGTCATCATTGGCTAGTGCAACTTCTGGCGTAC
>JAAYGA010000012.1 GCA_012727935.1 Pseudomonadaceae bacterium
AACAATTATTAATTTTAAGCTAGCAAAAAAACTATTTACTGTAAACTTACGCCAGCACCTTCATTAGCTAAATTTTCTGGGCTTGCTATGCTATTTAAGAAGTGTATGGCAACAACATTAGTGTTGACGTCTGTTTTAGCCACCCACTGGCATTTATGGCGCAATAAACGCCGCCATGCTTCACAGGTGCAGCACTACTTACACGAAGGCCGGCAGATTACCGAATTATTAGGCCATTACCGCAGCCTTAGCGAAGCAGATTTTGAACAGCAACGCTTGAAGTTTACCAGCCTTGCGCGGCGCGGCAGGCTTACTAACCAGCGTGAAGTTTTGCTGCAAGCCTTGGCTTGGATAGCACTGGCCAGTGAAAAAAACCTAGGCTTAATGCCCTATTCAATTCAGCTAAGCTGTGCGCTGGCAATGATTGATGGCTACCTAGTACAACTAGCGCCGGGGGAAGGTAAAACCCTCACCCTTGCCCTTGTGGCCATAGTTTTTGGTTGGAGCCAAAAGCCCTGCCACATTATTACCGCCAATGATTACCTTGCCGAACGCGACAGAAAACAGCTGTTGCCGCTTTACACTGCCGCAGGCCTGCTAGCCAGCTTTGTTGAACAAGAATTAACCGCAACAGAAAAAACCAAGCGTTACCAAGCACAGATTGTTTATGGCACAGCCAAACAAATGTTGGCCGACTATTTAAACGATGTTATTAAGCTAGGTGGTTTAGCTAGCCGTACACGCATGGCTTTAACCACTTGGCAAGCAGGCAACCATGCGCTGCAAATGCGGGGTTTACACTATGTCATTATTGACGAAGTAGATTCCATTCTTATTGACGATGCTACTACGCCACTAATTATTTCCACCCAAGAAGAAAACAGCCTGCTACAAGAAGCCGTGCTAATTGCTAAAAAGTTTGTAGACACACTTGAAGCAAACCAAGACTATCTATTAGAACAAGAAGAATGGGATGTTGAATATACCGCCAAAGGGCAACAAAAAATTACCGCAGCCACAGCAGACTTCCCACTCTTGTGGCACCACGCTGGGCGGCTAGAAAATTTAATATCACAAGCCATTTTAGCCAAAGACCGTATCAAACTAGACGAACATTTTGTGCTGATAGACGGTGAAGTTGTTCTGGTAGATGAGTCAACAGGGCGCATGATGCACGGGCGCTCTTGGAGTTATGGCCTTCATCAAGCAGTGGAGGCGCGAGTTGAAGTTAAGCTTACACCACCAAGTAAAACCCTAGAAAAAATGAGTTTCCAAAACTTTTTCCAGTCCTACCCTTACCTCACAGGCGCAAGTGGTACGCTGCAAAATATTCAGCAAGAACTCTTTCATACCTACCGTGTTAAAACTCTGGAAATGCCCACCCGCCTACCCAGCCAACTTAGGGTGGCAGATTATGCTTGCTATGCTTCTAAACAAGCAAAAAACCACGCCTTAATTAAGCTAATAACACAACTTCACCTATCAGGCCTGCCCATCTTGCTGGGTACGCGGCGAATTCGAGACACAGAACAGTTGGAAGTGTTATTAACAGCGGCAGGCTTTCAATTCAATGTTCTGAATGCTAAACGTTTAGCACAAGAAGCAGCGATTATTGCCACGGCTGGGGAAATGAACAAAATTACCCTTGCCACTAATATGGCAGGCCGTGGAACCGACATTAGCGTGACACAAGCAGTGCTGGCCTTGGGTGGCTTGCAAGTAATTATGTATGAGCCTCACGATTCTTCACGCATTGACTGGCAGCTTTTTGGTCGGGCAGGCCGCCAAGGCAACCTAGGCCAAGCCTTTCCACTGCTTAGCTTAGAAGACCCTATTTTCCTAAGCCTTAAAGGGTGGCAACGCCCACTGCTTTGGCTGGCACGTAAATTAATTAACCAGCCACTAACCCAAGTTATTGGCTCTAAGTTTATTAAACGTCTGGTTAGATTAGCGCAACAAAATGCCCAAACAAAATCATTTAAGCAACGTAAATACCTAGCCAAAACTGCACGTTTATCGCAAGAACGCATGAGTTTTATACGCAACAAAACGCAACTAAAAAGCTAATGCCTAAAAGCTTAGTTAGTGTTTTGCTTTGCTAAGCTAGTGACTTCTGCTGTAAAAAAGTAGAATAGTCAGATAACTTTTTACTAAGCAATTTATTGAGGTCTTCCCATGCCGGTTTATCGTTCTCTTACTACCACTGCTGGTCGCAATATGGCTGGTGCTCGTGCTTTGTGGCGTGCCACGGGCATGAAAGATGGTGATTTTGAAAAACCCATTATTGCCGTGGTTAACTCCTTTACCCAGTTTGTGCCAGGCCATGTGCATTTAAAAGACATGGGCCAGTTAGTTGCTCGTCAAATTGAAAAAGCCGGTGGCGTTGCTAAAGAATTTAACACCATAGCCGTTGATGACGGTATCGCTATGGGGCATGACGGTATGCTTTACTCCTTACCTAGCCGCGACTTAATTGCCGACTCGGTTGAATACATGGTTAACGCCCATTGCGCCGATGCGATGGTCTGTATTTCTAACTGCGACAAAATTACCCCCGGAATGTTAATGGCCGCTATGCGCTTAAATATTCCGGTTATTTTTGTTTCTGGCGGCCCAATGGAAGCCGGTAAAACCAAGCTCTCTGAAAACCGCTTAGATTTAGTTGATGCGATGGTAATTGCTGCATCAGATGCTTCTGATGAAGACGTGGCTGAATATGAGCGTTCGGCCTGCCCTACCTGTGGTTCTTGTTCGGGCATGTTTACTGCCAATTCTATGAACTGCTTAACCGAAGCCTTGGGTTTATCTTTACCGGGCAACGGCACCATGTTGGCAACCCACGCTGATCGCCGTCAGTTATTTGAACAAGCGGGTGAAAAAATTGTTGCCATTACGCGCCAACATTACGAACAAGATGACTATTCTGTTTTACCCCGCTCTATTGCTAATAAAGGCGCATTTAATAATGCGATGATTTTAGACATAGCGATGGGTGGCTCGACAAATACCATTCTGCACTTATTAGCCTTAGCCCAAGAAGCTG
>JAAYGA010000086.1 GCA_012727935.1 Pseudomonadaceae bacterium
GGGCATAAGCACTAATGCCGCCGCAATTAGGCTAACTGCAAGCAACAGCATGGCTTTCATTTTGCGGCCTTTTTCACCAATAATAATCAGCGGAATCATTAAGCCAAAGCCAAGCAGCATGGTTGCAAGGTAAATCCAGCCATGTTGCGTTAAAGTCCAGCCAGCATCCATAAGCAAGCCAGGCACAGCAATAAACACACCGGTTAACAGTAGGTGTAAGACTAAAATACTGAAATCCAAACGAATTAATTGTGGATTAAGCAACACCTTACCCAGCTGTTTAGTATCAACACCGCCTGCATCGAGGTGCTTTCTAACCCTTTGCGGTGAAGGCACCCAACGCCACACAATGAACATGCCAAAAATACTAAAAACGGCGGTTAGCCAAAATAGGCCTGAAAGCCCTACCCAGCCAGCTAAAAGTGGCCCAGCAGCCATAGCCACAATAAAAGCAAGGCCAATACTAATGCCAACACTGGCCATGGCTTGGGTACGTTTTTCATCGCGGGTTAAATCGGCCAGCAATGCCATCAGCACACTAGCAATAGCACCCGCACCTTGAATCGCACGGCCTATGACTAACCAGAGCAATGAATCGGCCATAGCAGCCACCATGCTACCCAGCGCAAAAATAAGTAGGCCAGTATAAATCAGTGGTTTACGCCCAAATTTATCAGACAACCAACCATAAGGCAGTTGTAGCAAGGCTTGAGTAAAACCATAGATACCAATGGCCAAACCAATAACAAAAGGCTCGGCGCCTTCATAGTGTAAAAGCAGCAAGGGCATCACTGGTAAAACCATGAACAGCCCCAACATACGCAAGCCGTACAAACCTGCCAGCCCAGTAATTGCCCTTACTTCAATTTTAGAGAGTGAATCCTGTCGCATATTACCCTTAACCCGTTAAGACTTGCTAAGCAGCAGCCACTTTAAAGCTTGAATTGTACCCTGTTGGCGGTTTTGTAACCAGACAAAGGCAGACACAAGCCTTAGATAAAAACTATAATAGACGGTTGCGATTAACTAGGAGAGAAACCGTGGCCTTGGATAAAATCCGCTTACGCGGAGCACGAACCCATAATCTGAAGAACATTTCGATTGAAATTCCACGTGATCAATTGGTTGTCATTACAGGGCTTTCTGGCTCGGGTAAATCATCATTGGCTTTTGATACCCTTTATGCTGAAGGACAGCGCCGCTATGTAGAATCACTTTCTGCCTATGCGCGGCAGTTTTTATCCATGATGGAAAAGCCTGACATAGATCACATTGAAGGCCTTTCACCTGCCATTTCTATTGAACAAAAATCCACTTCCCACAATCCACGTTCAACTGTGGGAACGATTACTGAAATTTATGACTACCTACGGCTACTTTATGCACGCACTGGCGTTCCACGCTGCCCTGAACACCAAGTACCTTTAGAAGCTAAAACTGTGTCTGAAATGGTTGATGAAGTACTTAATCTGCCAGCAGAATCACGCATTTTAATTTTAGCGCCGGTCATTCAAGACCGTAAAGGCGAGCACCTTAATTTATTAGCAGACTTACGCGCACAAGGCTTTATTCGTGCCCGTATTGATGGTGCGGTAGTTGAGCTTGATGAAACACCAACGCTGGACAAAAAACGCAAACACACCATTGAAGTGGTGGTTGACCGTTTAAAAGTTAAAGAAGACCAGCAATTGCGTTTGGCTGAATCCTTTGAAACGGCTTTAAACCTTTCTGAAGGCTTAGCCTTAGTTAGTTTTATGGATAACAGCCAACCCGACATGCTTTTTTCTGCAAGCTTTGCCTGCCCTCATTGCGGCTATGCAGTAGCTGAGTTAGAGCCCCGTATTTTTTCTTTTAACAACCCTGCCGGTGCCTGCCCTACCTGCGATGGCTTGGGCATGAAACAGTTTTTTGATGATAAAAAATTCATTGTTGCACCTGAACTGTCTTTAGCTGAGGGCGTTATTAAAGGCTGGGATAGGCGCAGCGTCTACTATTTTGGTTTGCTTAATAACCTTGCCCAGCATTATAGTTTTGAACTAGAAACACCTTGGCAGCAGTTATCAAAAAAAGTACAGCAAATTGTATTGCACGGCAGTGGCACCGAAGACATTGATTTTAGCTACGTCAGCGACCGTGGAAAAAAGGTTCTTAAAGCACACCCTTTTGAAGGCGTTATTCCTAACCTTGAGCGCCGTTACCATGAAACAGAATCACTTAGTTTACGCGAAGATTTATCACGCCTGTTAACCACCCATGCTTGCCCTACCTGCCAAGGTAGTCGCCTTAAAGAAGCTTCACGTAATGTGTTTGTTGGGCAAACGGCCTTGCCTGAAGTGGTTAAAATGTCGTTAGGCGAAGCCCGTGATTATTTTTCTGAATTAAAACTTGAAGGCCGCCGGGGTGAAATTGCTGTTCGTATTCTACAAGAAATTGTTGAACGCTTAACCTTCTTAGTGAATGTGGGGCTAGATTATTTATCACTAGACCGCAGTGCTGAAACCTTATCTGGCGGTGAAGCACAGCGCATTCGCCTAGCTAGCCAAATTGGGGCGGGTTTAGTGGGTGTGATGTACATTTTAGACGAGCCCTCCATTGGCCTGCACCAAAGAGACAATGAACGCCTATTAAAAACCCTCACCCACCTGCGTGATTTAGGCAACACTGTTATTGTTGTTGAACACGATGAAGATGCCATTCGCCAAGCCGATTGGCTGATAGATATTGGTCCGGGTGCTGGCGTGCATGGTGGGCAAATTGTAGCCCAAGGCACACCTGCCGAAGTAATGGCAACTGAAGGCTCTATCACTGCCGATTATTTAACTGGGCGGCGTAAAATCCAAATTCCACACCCACGCCATTTGAACGACCCAAAGCAGCAATTAGTTATCCACAAGGCCAGCGGTAACAACCTTCAAAAAATAACGGTCAGCATTCCTATAGGGCTAATGACCTGCGTTACAGGTGTCTCAGGTTCAGGTAAATCAACCTTAATTAACGGCACGCTTTACCCCCACGCTGCCACCGTTTTAAATGGGGCAACCACCTTAACACCCGAACCCTGTGCAAGCATTGAAGGCTTAGATTTACTTGATAAAGTCATTGATATTGACCAAAGCCCCATAGGCCGTACGCCTCGCTCTAACCCTGCAACCTACACGGGCATTTTTACGCCGGTGCGTGAGCTTTTTGCTGGCACCCAAGAAGCCCGCTCACGAGGTTACAAAATTGGTCGCTTTAGCTTTAACGTAAAAGGTGGCCGCTGTGAAGCTTGCCAAGGCGATGGCTTAATAAAAGTAGAAATGCACTTTTTGCCTGATATTTATGTGCCTTGCGACTTGTGTAAAGGTAAACGCTATAACCGTGAAACCTTAGAAATACGCTATAAAGGAAAAAACATTCACGAAGTGTTAAATATGACCATTGAAGAAGCACGCGAGTTTTTCACGGCCATACCTGCACTAGCTAGACGCTTACAAACGCTAATGGATGTTGGCTTGTCTTACATTCGGCTAGGGCAAAGTGCGATTACACTTTCAGGCGGTGAAGCCCAGCGAGTTAAACTTGCCAAAGAACTAGCAAAACGTGACACAGGAAAAACACTGTATATTTTAGATGAGCCTACGACAGGGCTACATTTTGAAGACATACGCCTGCTGTTAACGGTTTTGCATCGTTTAAGAGACCAAGGCAACACCTTAATTATTATTGAACATAACTTAGACGTTATTAAAACAGCAGACTGGATTATTGATATTGGCCCTGAGGGTGGTAAAGGTGGTGGGCAATTAGTTGTTGCAGGCAGTCCTGAAAAAGTGGCCAAATGTGCTGAATCTTATACTGGCCAGTTCTTAGCCAAAACCTTAGCTAAAGGTTAATTGCTAGCTAAATAAAAAACCGGCCTAGGCCGGTTTTTTTGTGGTTGATCAAGTGCTAATTACTCAGCAGCTTCTGTGGCCTCAGGGCGATCAACTAGCTCTACATAAGCCATAGGTGCATTGTCACCAGCACGCATGCCGCATTTTAGAATGCGAACATAACCACCAGGACGGGTAGCAAAACGCTTACCTAAGTCTGTGAAGAGTTTACCTACCGCAGCATCAGAACCGGTACGAGCAAAAGCAAGACGACGGTTAGCAACGCTGTCTACCTTAGCTAGTGTAATTAGCGGCTCGATAACGCGACGCAATTCTTTAGCTTTTGGTAGGGTAGTTTTGATTACTTCATGTTCCACCAAAGAAATGCTCATGTTTTTAAACATGGCCTTACGGTGAGAACTATTACGATTTAGCTTACGACCACTCTTACGATGACGCATTGTCGTTTATCCTTTCAAACCTTTGGACTTGAATTGACGCTTAGGCAGTTGCCTTGTCGTCGTTCTTCAAACTAGCGGGTGGCCAGTTCTCTAACCGCATACCCAAGGACAAGCCACGGGCTGCAAGAACATCCTTAATTTCAGTTAGGGACTTCTTACCCAAGTTCGGTGTCTTCAACAGCTCTACTTCTGTACGCTGAATTAAATCACCGATGTAGTAAATATTCTCGGCTTTTAGACAGTTAGCAGAACGGACGGTCAATTCAAGATCATCCACCGGGCGGAGTAGAACGGGATCAATTTGATCTTCTTCTTCTTCCGGTTCTTGTTGTTTGTCTGCTTCGAGATCAACAAAGGCAGCTAGCTGCTCTTGGAGAATGGTGGCGGCACGACGAATCGATTCTTCAGGATCCAAAGTACCATCAGTTTCCAATTCCAGAACCAGCTTGTCTAGGTCTGTGCGCTGCTCTACACGAGCAGCCTCAACAGTATAAGCAACCCGAGTAACTGGACTAAAAGTAGCATCTAACGCTAGACGACCAATCGGACGAGTTTCGTCTTCATCGGTCTGACGAGCATCAGCAGCAACGTAGCCACGGCCAGACTGTACACGCAAGGTCATGTTTAATGACGCACCCGCGTTTAAGTTAGCAATAACTAGTTCTGGGTTGATGATCTCTACGTCGTGATCACCTTTGATGTCACCAGCAGTAACAACACCCGGGCCTTTTTTGCTCAGCGTCAGAATAGCTTCGTCACGGCTAAACATTTTGACCGCAACTTGCTTTAGATTCAAAAGGATTTCAATAACGTCCTCTTGAACACCTTCAATAGCACTGTATTCGTGCTCAACCCCTTCTATATCAGCCTCGACAATGGCACAACCGGGCATCGAAGAAAGAAGAATACGACGCAGAGCATTCCCTAGGGTATGTCCGAAACCACGCTCGAAAGGTTCGAGAATGATTTTTGCACGAGTCGGACTTAAGGTCTCGACTTTTATGTCACGAGGGCGAAGAAACTCTGTCACTGAACGCTGCATAGAAACACCTGTTTAGCTGCCTGACGGTTACCCCAATTACTTGGAGTAAAGCTCGACGATAAGGTTTTCGTTGATTTCACCAGAAAGATCAGTACGTTCAGGCTTAGACTTGAAAGTACCTTCTAGCTTAGTTGTATCAACTTCAACCCAGGAGACGTCAGAACGCTGACCAGACAGTTGCAATGCGCTTTTAATGCGTAGCTGCTGTTTTGCCTTCTCACGCACGGCAATGACATCACCGGGCTGAACTTGGTAAGAAGGAATATTAACTGTCTTACCATTAACTGTAAGTGACTTATGGCTTACTAACTGACGTGCTTCTGCACGAGTAGAACCAAAGCCCATACGATAAACTACGTTGTCTAAGCGTGATTCTAGAAGTTGCAGAAGGTTAACACCCGTTGCACCTTTAAGACGGTCAGCTGACTTGTAGTAATTACGGAATTGCTTTTCTAGTACGCCGTACATACGACGAACTTTTTGTTTTTCACGGAGCTGCAGACCGTAGTCTGAAAGACGACCGCGACGCTGACCGTGTTGACCAGGTACAGCTTCAGATTTACATTTCTTTTCGTAAGCAGTTACACCGCTCTTGAGTAATAAATCTGTTCCCTCACGACGAGAGAGTTTACATTTTGGACCTAAATAGCGAGCCATGAGTCTGCCTCCTTATACGCGGCGTTTCTTCGGTGGACGACAACCGTTGTGTGGAATCGGGGTCACATCGGTAATATTGGTGACCTTGAAACCAGCAGCGTTCAGGGCACGAACGGCAGATTCACGACCAGGACCAGGGCCCTTGACCATTACGTCGACGTTCTTCAGACCATACTCGGCTGCCGCTGTAGCGGCACGTTCACTAGCAACCTGTGCTGCGAACGGGGTGCTCTTACGAGAACCACGAAAACCCGAACCACCAGCAGTAGCCCAAGATAGGGTGTTGCCTTGGCGGTCAGTTATCGTAATGATGGTGTTGTTAAAAGAGGCGTGGATATGGGCAATCCCATCCACCACCGACTTTTTAACTTTTTTACGAGTACGCGGGTTAGCCATAGTACTTTTTATCCTGAATATTCACGAATGGGCGTGTATAAAAATTACACGCACACTAGCTTATTTACGAATTGGTTTACGCGGGCCTTTACGGGTACGCGCATTAGTTTTGGTGCGCTGACCACGGAGTGGTAGGTTGCGACGGTGGCGAATACCACGGTTACAGCCTAAATCCATCAGACGCTTGATGCTCATGGTTACTTCACGGCGCAAATCACCTTCTACGGTGTAAGCAGCTACTTCGCCACGAAGATTGTCTAGTTCTTCAACAGACAAATCACCAATTTTACGAGTTGGCTCAATTCCGGACTTTGCACAGATAGCCTGTGCACGGGTTTTGCCGATACCAAAAATATAAGTAAGGGAAATGACCGTGTGTTTGTTGTCCGGAATGTTGACACCAGCAATACGTGCCATTCAAATTACTCCGATTCAAAGCCGGTGATAGCCGACTCCAGTTTTTATGTCCATAAAGGGCGAAAAAGCATACCCCTTGACAAGAAAAATATCAAGGGGTTGCTTAGCAAGACCTTTTATGGTCCTGTCCAGGAATTAACCCTGGCGCTGTTTGTGACGAGGTTCGATACAAATAACACGTACTGAACCACGACGACGAATGATCTTACAGTTACGACAGATCTTTTTTACAGATGCACGAACTTTCATCTTCTACTCCTACCTTGCAAGCTGCTTGGCTTAACGACGGCCATAGCTTTTAAGGTTAGCTTTTTTAAGCAAAGACTGATTCTGGTACTGGTGCGACATCATGTGTGACTGCAATTGTGCCATGAAATCCATTACTACGACAACGACGATCAAAAGTGATGTGCCGCCAACGTAGAAGGGTATGTTCCAGGCCACTTGTAGAAACTGAGGCATCAGAGAAACAGCCGTGATATACAGTGCACCGAACAGGGTTAGGCGTGTTACCACCCCATCAATGTATTTTGCTGTTTGTTCACCAGGACGTATCCCAGGTAAAAAAGCACCTGATTTTTTCAGGTTATCAGCAATTTCTTTGGGGTTAAACATGAGTGCTGTATAAAAGAAGCAGAAGAATACAACACTGAGTGCAAAAAGCAAGATATAGAGTGGAGCACCTGGCGCAAGTAGCTGCGACAGATCCTGCAATATTCCAAAACCTTCAGCACTTCCAAACCATTGTCCTATGGACGCTGGGAACAACAGGATACTTGAAGCAAAAATAGGTGGTATTACACCAGCCATATTCACTTTTAGCGGTAAATGGTTGGTTTGTGCAGCAAAAACTTGATTGCCTACTTGGCGTTTGGCGTAATTAACCGTTACACGGCGCTGGCCACGCTCAATAAACACTACGAAGGCAATGGTTGCTACACCCAGAATACCAATCACCAAAAGAGGGATTAGATTCCAAGAGCCTTCACTACGGGCAACTTCTAGTGAACTACCGATAGCACCAGGCAAGCCTGCTACTATACCAGAAAAAATTAACAGTGAAATACCGTTACCGATACCTCGTTCTGTTATTTGTTCACCTAACCACATTAGGAAGACAGCGCCACAAACCAGTGTTGTTACCGCAACAAAATAAAACCCGAAGTCCGCCATATAGACGACGCCACTTTGCCCGGCCAAACCTACTGACATACCTATCGCTTGAAATATAGCCAATACTACAGTGCCGAAGCGAGTGTACTGGTTAATTTTACGACGACCGGCCTCACCTTCTTTTTTCAGTGCTTCAAGCTTAGGAACTACCGCAGAAAGCAACTGCATGATTATCGAGGCAGAGATGTAGGGCATGATACCCAAAGCCAAGATACTCATGTTTTCAAGTGCACCACCCGAGAACATGTTAAACATGTCTAGGATGGTGCCTTTGTTTTGTTCGAAGATGGCAGCAAGTTGGTCAGGATTAATACCAGGTACAGGTACGTGAGCACCTAAGCGATAAACAAGTATCGCTAAGACTACAAACCTGAGACGTACCCAGAGTTCGCTTAATCCGCCCTGATTACCTGATAGGGTTCCTGGTTTTGCCATTTCGTCCTCGACTACTAGTCTTCGACTTTACCGCCAGCCGCTTCAATAGCCGCACGTGCACCCTTAGTAGCTTTTATGCCCTGTAGAGTAACAGCACGGTCGATTTCACCGGAAAGAATCACTTTAACAAACTTGATGGAATCTTTGATTACATCAGCAGCTTTTAAAGTTTCAAGATTAACCAGTTCACCTTCTACTTTAGCAACTTCATGTAAACGCACTTCTGCAGTCAGAGGTGCCTTTAACGAAGTGAAACCAAACTTAGGTAGACGGCGCTGAAGTGGCATTTGACCACCTTCAAAACCTGGTGATACTTTACCGCCTGAGCGGGATTTCTGACCTTTATGGCCGCGACCACCGGTTTTACCGAGGCCACTACCAATACCGCGACCAACACGCTTGCCCGCAGGCTTAGAGCCCGGTGCCGGGCTTAGATCGTTCAAATGCATGACTTAAGCTCCCTCAACCTGCAGCAGGTAGTTGACCTTGTTGATCATGCCACGCACTGCGGGCGTGTCTTCCACTTCGACCTGATGGCCGATGCGGCGTAGACCTAGACCTTTAACAC
>JAAYGA010000087.1 GCA_012727935.1 Pseudomonadaceae bacterium
CTGACTGTTGGCTAGGTTTATTTTTTCAAACTGACTTTTTATAACCGAAGCGTTTTGCCACTGGCTGGCTTGGGCTTGAATAGCTGTGCCTTTGCATTCTATAAAATTGGTATAGGTGAATTGGGCATTCTTAAAGTGAGTGGCATTAAACGTACACTTATTAAAAGTACACTCTTTTATTAGGGCGTTATCTAGCAGCGCATTAGAAAAATCGACCTGCTCAAACGTACCACCCGAAAGGTCTATGCCTGTTAAATCACCTGTAATAACCTGCTTTTCAAGAATAAAAGTATCGCCTGTTTTTACCCAAGCTTGTAACGCCTGTTTATCCATCATGGTCGCCAATCCTGCAGTAGAGTTCGGTCTAAATTAGCAAAATCGAACTGGGTATTGCCATGTTCCATATAGAGCAAGTTAGCGGCATAAAGATTAGCGCCCCTTAAATCTGCATTCATCACTTGTGCATGATAAAGCACACCTTCCATTAGGTTAGCGTCTTCAAGCTTGGCTTGGGTAAAGTTAGTGTTAGCCATATTGGCACGGTAAAGATTGGCTTTTTTTAGGCTAGCGCCGGTTAAGTTGGCAAACTCTAAGTCGGCTTGTTCTAAATGGGCAGCATCAAAACAGCTGTTTTTTAATGAGGCTTCCCGAAAAGAGGCTATGTTTAATTGTGCGGCTGAAAAGTTGCAAGCATCTAACTGGCAGCCACTTAAAAAGCGACTATTACTTAACTTGGCCTCAACAAAATTACTTTCTTCTGCCTGCATTTTAATAAAGTTCGTTCCTTCAGCAATCACCCTATTAAAATTGCACTGCTTAAATACAGGGTTAATAAAATTGCCCTGACTTAAATTGCATTCAGTAAAGTTGCACTCAGTAAATATTGGGTCGATTAAGTTTAATTTTTGCACGCTGGCTTGGCTAAAATTACAGCCTATTAGCTTAGCTTCCATCCACTGAGTTGCATCTAAATTTGCTTGAATAAATTGGCATTTGGTTAAAGTTGCTTTGTTGAAGTTGGTTTTAGTCAGCGTGGCTTGATAGAAATTACTTGCCGTTAGTGTTGATGCACCTAGATTCGCTTCGCTTAAATCAGCGGCAGAAAAATCAACCTTATCTAACTGGGCGTGGACCAAAATAGCACCCACTAGCTTGGCTTTTTTAAGGCTACTGCCCGATAAATTAACACCTTCCATATAGCAGTAACTAAAATCTGCACCATCAAGGTTTAGGTTAGATAAGTCTAGGTCGGCTAGGTCATCGGTTGGCAAAGGCTGGTGATTTTTTATCGCCGCTAGCACTTGGTTGCGCCGCTCGTTTAATGCTGCTGAGTCGAGCAAAGGTGAACCTCGGCTCATTTGTTCGGCACCCATGCGGTAGGTGGCTTTAATTTTTACAGGAAAATCTGCCATTAGTAGCTTGGTTTCTTCCAGCTTTTTGATACTTTCAAGTAGCTTTTGGTTGGTTTCTTCGACCTTGTTTGGTGCATGTTGTTGTAATAAGTCAGTATTTTTCAGCTCTAATATTTCTTTTTCAAGTTGTTCAATTATTTGATTCAGCGGTTCATTGACTTCCATCCTAGGCCAATTAGGTTGTGGTGGGTTTAGCAGTAATGCAATTTTTTTGCGTATTTCTGAATATTGATCTTTTAATTCAGGTATTAACAATAGAGCCTCTAGTTGAGGTTGTAGCATCTGCTGTATTTTTGCTATTTCTTGTTCTTTCACACTCTCAACCAGTGGAGCAATTTCCTTCATAGCATCAAAGTCGATTTTTGCTAAGTCTAGGCTGCCATCTGGTTTTTTAGGAAGTATCTTAGCTTGTAAAATATCTATCTTAGCTTGCCATTCAGCGGGTAGTAATGACGCAGGTATAGGAGGAAGATCAAGGTTTTTCTTTTGTAAACTTAAACGCTCTACTTCAAGCTGTTGTATAGCTTTAGCCTGTATTTCTTCGGCTAGGTGTTTGGCTTTATTCATTTGAGGCAAGTCTAGTGGAGGCATTTCACCACCCTGCTCAATTAGTAATGCCATACCACAAGTAATTTTTACAGGAAGTAAAGGTTGGGTATCTAATAAATAGCGCCAAGAATTTTCTTGGTCGGAACGTTTTTTTAATTGATCAATGTAATGCTCATCTGATTTTGGTGCTACAGGATCTTCTAATGCTAGCATTAAGGCTTTAATGTCTCGCGCATCATCACGGCTGACCTTTATTTGTCCACGATAAAGCACAATACCTAGGTTTTGATTAGGTAATAGAATTAATGTTTCAGCTTTTAGCTGTACTTGATGGGGTGTGGGTTTTGATTGATTATCCTGCTGCTTTAATAACCAAGCAATAGCCTGCCATGATGGTAAGACTCCTTCAATACAGGGATTAGCTGAATTCAAGTTTTTTAGTTGATAGCGGCTACCTATTGGCAAAG
>JAAYGA010000088.1 GCA_012727935.1 Pseudomonadaceae bacterium
AATCAAAACTGCCTAAGCAAGCAGATTTTAGTGGTGATTTATACTTAAACAACCCTCAGTACCGCAGCCAACATCGTCAGCATATTGCCAGTGTTGCCCAGCTAACGGTGCAGCATATTAAAGCAGAAAACCTACAGGCAGATTTAATTGTGTGGCCAGAGCTTGCCGTGCATCAGGATGATATAGACGTTCTCAAGCAACTTGCACAAAAGACCCACGCCATTATTTTTGCCGGATTAAGTTTTATTCCTAATGCCAATGGCCAGCCTATTAATACAGCGATTTGGCTGGTACCGCCCAAACATAACGGCAACAACAGTAATTTAATTATGCGCTTTCAAGGCAAGCACCACATGACAGCGCTAGAAAAAGACCAAGTGCAACCTTGGCGGCCTTACCAGCTTATATTAGAACTGCGCCACACCCAATACCCACAAAAAGAAGGCTTTAAGCTAACAGGCGCAATCTGTTACGATGCTACCGACATAAAACTCAGCGCCGACTTAGCCGATAAATCGAATGCTTTTATAATCTCCGCCTTAAACAAAGACGTAAACACCTTCGATAGTATGGTTGAAGCACTGCACTACCACATGTACCAACCCATAGTGCTAGTAAACACAGGCGAATTTGGCGGCAGTTACGCCATGGCACCCTATAAAGAACATCACGACAAACTCATCGCCCACAACACGGGTAAAAACCAAATTGCTATAAGCAGTTTTAAATTGAATATGTTTGATTTTAGACGAGATGAAGTGGGAAGCAGCGCAAAATCAGGGTTGAAAATAAAAACAGAACCAGCGGGGGTAAGCTGAAAGAGGTCTACAAACGAGTAAGGCTTAAATAAGAAAGCTTATAAAAAAATAAACTCGAGTGGTAAAAGTCATGGAAAATAAAGTAAATACATTCTTATAAGCTAAGCTACTCACGTCAATAACTTCATAAAACATCTTAATAGTACCAATCCCCCTTCAAGCCACCTAACTCTAGCTAGGTGGCTTTTTTGGTTATTCTTGCTTAATAGCTTTAGCATTTTATTTGGGTAGATTTGGCCATTTGCCGCCCCAGTTAAGTATTTCTGTCATGGCTGCTTCTTGTTCTTGGTGGCACCAAACTCCCCAGTAGCGGCTTTTCTCTCCGGTATTAACGTCTACACATTGCACAAAGGCGTAGTGTTGGCCGTGCTGTCCTGTTTCTAGCTTTAAAAAGCAACGTGGGTCACTGTCATCAAATACTAAATTGGTGGGTGTGGTTACACGCATTTTGCCTCCTTAATCTTTTCTTCCTGCTGCAAACAAAGAGCTTTTGGGTGTTTTGGCTTCCGGTTCGGGTTGTTTAGTCTGTTCTGGAATAGCCTTTATTGCTGTTGGTGTTTCCGGTATTGCTTCAATAGTGGGTTGTTCTGGCTGAACTGGGGCTTGTAGGGGTGCTAGTAGTTCAACTGCCTTAGCCACTAAATCAAACTCGCTGGCTTGTGCCATGCCTTTTTGTGTTGCTAGCAGCATAATTTGATCAGCTAAACCCGATTGCTCCAACAAATACCCCATACGCAACAAGCGACGACCGCCATAGCTATCACCACTTTTAGCCAGCCATGCTCTTAACTCAGGGGTAATGCTGTTATCTAGGTAAATGGTGATTTTTCTGTTTCTGGTCACTGTCATGGTCTTTGCTCCTGACTCAGCTCAGGTGCTGCATGATTTTTAGAAAACCACGCGCATTAGCAAAACGCGGTCTTTCGGGAATAAAAATGCTGTGACCAGTAATAAACTGTTTTAACTGTTCGGCACCACCACCTAAATAACAAAAACCTTCTAGGTGAGGGACTTTGCCAGTTCGTCGTTCTATCTCACGGGTAATTCGGCCTGCAATGGTTTGGGTGGCTTGCTGGGTTTCTTCGGTGACTTCCTGTACCTTGCCTCTGCCTAAATCAATTTTGCCGCTGGCTAGTACTTGGTACATAGCTAACATATTGATAGTGCCCACCCCATAACGTTGGCTAATCAAGCGATTGGCTTCTGCAGCTATATCTAAACAGCCAATGTTTAAGGTGCTGGTGTATTCGGTTATTAAGCTGTAATCCGGCAGCACTACACAAATATCCGTGGTACGGCCACCGATATCAGCCACGGCAACAGCATGGCTTTGTGAAGCTTTTTCATGACCTAAGCGATCAATTCTTGCATCCACCCAACCGGCTAAACCTTCAGGGCAGACTTGCTGACAAACCAAATTAACGCCAGAACCTTGTACCGGCTTAAGAAGTGCAGCTTGTTTGCGTTGAATGGCACTTTTATTAATGCCTTGCTCAGTGAAGTAATGATTCAGTGGCAAGCCGGTACTGATGCTGACTTCATTGTTTAAACTGTTCTCTGCTACCAGCTTATTAAGGGTGTGATGGGTAAGCACCGTATTTAAAGTGGAGTAGGAGAAAGAATCAAAACGAGTGTCTTCTGCATCCACGGCATTTTCATCGGCAGTCCATTGTTCACCTTCGCAGGTATAGCTATAACCTTGAGAAC
>JAAYGA010000089.1 GCA_012727935.1 Pseudomonadaceae bacterium
CATGGCCTTCATGCTTCATTAGCTTAACGGCTAACCAAGGCGTCACTACAAAGGCAATAATGAGTGAAATCAACATACCCGCCGAGGCATTAATGGGGATAGGGCTCATATAAGGCCCCATCAAACCTGTTACAAATGCCATAGGTAAGAGGGCAGCTATAACCGTAAAGGTTGCCAAAATAGTGGGCGCACCGACTTCATCAACGGCTTTAGGAATTATTTCTACTAGGGATTTGGTGCCTAGCTTCAGGTGTCGGTGAATGTTTTCCACCACCACTATGGCATCGTCCACCAAAATACCTATCGAGAAAATTAACGCAAAAAGTGACACTCGGTTGAGCGTAAAGCCCCAAGCCCAAGAGAAAAACAGGGTAATCGCTAGGGTAATAACCACCGCAATACCAACTATTAATGCTTGGCGCCAGCCTAGTGCCGCTAAAATAAGTAGCACCACCGAACCCGTCGCAAACAGTAATTTAGTAATTAAAGTATTGGATTTATCTGCCGCTGTGTAACCGTAATCCCGGGTCACTAAAACCTCAACACCTTGCGGAATCACTCGGTCTTTAAGTAGCTCTAAACGCTCAGTAACGGCTTGAGTAATATCAACAGCATTCTGACCCGGCTGTTTAGCGATGGCTAAAGTGACTGCCTGAGCTAACTGACCAACTGGACGCTCACCTGCAGGACCAAAACCTGTCATCACGCTTTGTGCTGGCACTTTGCCACCACGAGTTACTTCAGCTATGTCTTCTAAGAAAACTGGCGCACCTTCGTGCATACCTACGACTAGGCGGCGCACTTCATTCACTTCACTTAATAAGCTGCCAGCCTGAACGGGTAAAGCCGTGCCATCTTGCACTACCCAAGCTTCTTGAGAGGTTGCATTAGCGGCTTCTAGTGCTTGCTGAATATCATTTAACGCTAGGTTGTAACCACGCAAGCGTGAGGTATCGAAGATAACCTGCACTTCATCTTTAGCACCACCTAGGGTGTAAATGTCACGTGTGCCAGGAATGCGCTTTAATTCAGTTTCTAAGGCATGGGCAACGCTGGTTAAATTTTCAGCAGTGAAATTAGCATCGTCACTAAAAAGCGTTAGCGCCATAATCGGCACATCATCAATGCCTTTGGCTTTTATTAAAGGTGGCAAAGTGCCTAAATTCTGCGGTAACCAATCTTGATTGGTGTACACCTGATTATAAAGGCTGACCAAAGCTTCTTGGCGTGGAATACCCACATCAAACTGGACGGTAACAACTGCCATACCATGACGTGAAACCGAGTAAACATGCTCCATATCGGCCATTTCACTCATCACCTGTTCGGCAGGTGTAGCAATTAAGTGTTCAACTTCAATAGGGCTAGCACCGGGGAAGGCAATAAAAATATCGGCCATGGTGACGTCTATTTGTGGCTCTTCTTCTTTAGGCGTAACCACAACCGCAAATAAACCCATCAACATACCGGCTATCGCCAATAAAGGGGTTAGCCTAGAAGTTTGGAAAGCAGCCGCAATACGGCCAGAAATCCTTAACTTACTATCACTCATTCGTTGCCTCCATACTGGCTAAAGCGGCAGCTGGGCTAAGCACTAAACGCTCGCCTTCACCTAAACCAGAAAGCACTTCTAACTGTTCACCTTCACGGCTTCCTATGCGTACTTGGCGTAAACGAGGCAGGTTTTTATCATCTAAAATATAAACCGCACGTAATTCACCACGCTGAACTAAGGCTGATGCAGGAATCCATAATGCAGAA